>JAHFDQ010000554.1 GCA_023248915.1 Archangiaceae bacterium
AAGGACTGCGGCGAGCCCGCCAGCGCCTTCCGGTGCGAGCCGCAGACGGGGGCCTGTTACTGCCGCACCAACGACGCCTGCACGCCGCGCGAGTTCTGCAACACCGCGGGCTTCTGCCAGGACCGGGCCGGGTGCGAGAAAAACGCCGACTGCCTGGACGGGACGCTGTTCTGCGACACCACCACCGGCAGTTGCCTGTCGAAGGGCCGCTGCACCGAAGACCTGCAGTGCCCGTTCGGGCAGGTGTGCGACGGGACGCGGTCGACCTGCGTCGACGGGTGCCGCACCAACGGGGACTGCGCGGGCGCTTCCTGCCGGTGTGGCGACGCCGCCTGCGCCTGCGCGGGCAAGACGCCGGCGGAGGTCGCCCAGTGTCCGACGGGGGTGTGCGACTCGACCTTCTGCGCCGACCCGTCGTTCTGCGCCTTCGGCGAGCAGTGCGGGGTGGTGCCCGACGCGGGGGCGCCGCTGCCCCAGTGCCACAGCGACTTCGACGACCTGCGCCGGCCGTACTGCGCCAACTGCACCGGCGGCGGAGGCGTGCAGACCTGCGGCACCGGCGCCAACTACTGCCTCATCGACACCGCGCACCCGGGCAACTACTTCTGCGGAGTGGATTGTTCGGAAGGGCAGACCTGCCCGCGGGGTTATTCCTGCGCCGACGTCATCGTCGTCTTCACCCAGTGGCAGTGCACAAGGGCCAACCCCGCCTGCCCCAGTAACGCCGCGCTGCCGTGCGCGACCGACGCCGACTGCAAGCGCGGCGGGACCTGCGGCAAGGCGGCGGGCGCGGCCACCGGCTTCTGTTCGGGCAAGTGCGACGTGGCCGAAGGGGACAACGTCGGCTACTGCAGTTGCCAGGTGGACGCGGACTGCGCCCAGGAAACGTGCAGCGCCGGGGAGTGCTCAATCTCCAGGAGAAAGTGCGTCACCGAGCAGGACTGCCGGCCGATTCACTGCGTGGACTTCCAGGGCGCCGGGGGGTGCCTGATTGGACAGAACTGCGCGCCAGGGAACGGGCTGAGCTGCCTCGAGGTGCAGTAATGGCTCGGCGTCAACCGAAGGCAGGGCAGTCGCGGGAGAAGCTCGTCCCGCGGCCGCGGTCTGCCAGTGAGTTCGAGAAGCACGAACCCAACGTCCTGCGAGGCGCAGCGTTCACGGATGAGGAGCTGGAAGCGGCCATAAGCGAGGGCCGCGAGTGAGCACAGCTAAGGCCCGCCGTCAGTGCCAGCATCAGCCCCAGCCCCAGCGTCGCCGACATCGGGGCAGATTCCGCGTTCCGCCTGGGCGATGAAATCGACCTCCGGTAGCCCGGACCGGTAACGCGCGTTGTTCCAGACGGTGCCCGAACCCGCGCCCCAGTAGAAGCCCTCGTCCAGGAGAACCTGCGGCTTCGCTGGAGGCACCGCTCTCAGGTCCCCGAGCTCCTCATAGAACAGCAGGTAGGCCGAAGAGCCCCGGATGAACTGTCCGTAGAGGCTCTCGCCCTCGGAGTTGATTCCATAGGCGGCGACCAGCTCAATACGGCCCGCGTAGTCACCCTTCAGCGCCCGGGTGATTTCGACGTCGAGGCCGCTTCCGGGGAAGCTGCCGCTCGCGCGGGAAACACTGCGTGGACAGGTCCAATCGAGGATGCGGGCCTCGACGATTCCAGCCGCACCAAGCGCGAGCTGGCACGGCTCAAGGAAGGCGGGCTCGATTCGTTCCCCGTCGTAAGGGCCGAGGCACTCTGGCGGGTGGTTTGGTCCCGAGCAGGCGAGGCACAGTGCGCAGGTGATGCAGGTGAGTGCGAACCTGTGGAGAGGCATCTTGCGCGCCGCCATGCTCAGTCGCCCGGCCCGGCCTCAAGTGACGCGAGATACGCTAGCACGGCAACCACCGAAAACCGCGGCGACTGGATGCCACGGATCCGACAGCTGGTTGAAAGCCTAGAAGCCGGTGAAGGCGCCGCGCGTGCCGAACAGGTCCGCGCGCTGCTAGAGTTTCGGGGCGAACGAGCCGCCCGTCGTCGGCCAGGCGCCGAGGGAGAGCTGAATGGGGTGCGCGCGAATTGCCCGGAGCCTGACGTACCTGGCCGCGCTGTGGGCGGCCCAGCCCGCGCTGGCCGGCGCTGTATTCGTCCAGGCGGTGCCCGAGTTCAACAACAACACCGGCACGCCGGCGGTCTCGAGCTCGTTCACGACCAACCCGGTCGTCGGCAACCGAATCATCGTGCTGGCCTGGTCCTACTCGAACGATTCCACCGGCGGGACGCCTACCCTGGCCGGTTCGGACAGCAGAGGGAACCCCTACACCGTGCACGCCCAACGGTGCGGGGCGGGGGCCCCTCACAACTGGTGCACCGCCGTTCTCTCGGCGCCGGTCAACACGACCGGGTCCAACTTCCGAGTGACGCTGACGACCAGCCCCGGCCAGGACCAGATTGACGCGGCGGCGATGGAGTACTCGGGCGTGGGCCTTCTGGACCGGACGGCCACCAGCACCGGCACCAGTGGCACGCCGACGGTCTCGACGGGTTCGACAACGCGAATTGCCAACGAGCTCATCGCGACGGCCCTCACCCTCGGCGTGCCTGGGCCGGGCAGCTACACCTCCATCGTCCCGGGTGGGTCCTACACCGGCCGCGGAGTCCAACTGGACGGCGCCCTGCACCAGGCCGGGGAAGGAGCCGACAAGACGGTCGCAGCCACGGGAGTGCAGTCCAACACCTGGACACTCGCTCCGATCAGCCCGGCCTCGCTGTACTTCGCGGCGATCGCCACCTTCGCCCAGTCCAATCCACCCGCAACCCAGCTTTCGTTCACCACCCAGCCGACGTCCACCACCGGAGGCGCGTCGATTGCGCCGTCGGTGCAGGTGACGCTCCTGGACGGAATGGGCAACCCCGTGACTTCGTCCACCGCGGCGGTGACGCTGGCCTTCGGAACGAATCCCGGAGGGGCCGGCACCCTCTCCGGGACGCTGACGGTGAACGCCGTGGCCGGCGTGGCGACCTTCCCCGGCATCTCCATCGACAAGGCCGCGAACGGCTACACCCTGACCGCCTCGTCAGCCGGCGTCACCGGCGCCACCAGCAACGCCTTCAACATCACGGTGGGCGCCGCGGCGAAGCTGGCCTTCACCGTCAACCCGTCCAGCGCCATCGCGGGAGCTTCGATTGCCCCGGCCGTCCAGGTGACGGTGCAGGACGCGGGCGGCAACACGGTGACGGCTTCGTCGGCCAGCATCACCCTGGGTTTCGGCGCCAACCCTGGCGGCAGCACCCTCTCCGGCACCAACCCCAAGAGCGCGGTGTCGGGTGTCGCCACCTTCAGCAACCTGTCCCTTAACAAGGCGGCCAACAACTACACGCTGACCGCGTCCGCCGCCGGCCTCACCGGGGCCACCAGCAACACCTTCAACATCACCCCAGGCAGCGCCACCCAACTGGGCTTCACTGTTCAACCTTCCAGCGCCGTCGCCGGAGCTTCCCTCGGCCCCGCCGTCCAGGTGGCCGTGCAGGACTCGCTGGGCAACACCATCACCTCTTCCACCGCCTCCATTGCGCTCGCCATCGGGACCAACCCTCCGGGCACGGGCGTTCTGTCCGGGACCAACCCGAAGAGCGCGGTCGCCGGCGTCGCCACCTTCTCCAACCTCTCCATCGACAAGGTGGGTAACGGCTACGACTTAACTGCCGCCTCGTCGGGCCTCGCCGGCGCCACCAGCGCCAGCTTCAACATCACGGTGGGCGCCGCCGCCAAGTTGGCCTTTGCCGTCCAGCCCTCCTCTGCCACCGCCGGCGCCTCGCTTGCCCCCGCCGTGCAGGTGACGGTGCAGGACGTCCTCGGCAACACCATCACCTCCTCCACTGCCTCCATTGCGCTCGCCATCGGGACCAACCCCCCGGGCACGGGCGTTCTGTCCGGAACCAACCCGAAGAGCGCGGTCGCCGGCGTCGCCACGTTCTCCAACCTCT
>JAHFDQ010000555.1 GCA_023248915.1 Archangiaceae bacterium
AGGGGCCGGCCGCGCCAACCGCGGGCCAGCGCCAGCGCCGCGAGGCCCGTCTGCCAGTCGTTCAGGTGGACAACGTCGGGGACCAGGCCAAGGACCTCGGCGGCGCTCAGCGCGGCGACCGAGAAGAAGGCGAAGCGGCGGGCGTTGTCCGGGTAGTCCGCGTCGCCGGCCTGGTAGAGCCCCGGGCGGTCGAAGAAGGCCGGCTGGTCGACGAAGACCACCCGGTGGCCCTGGCCAACCCGCCCCTCGCGCAGCGAGTAGGCGACCGGGCCGAACGCGCAGCGCAATGCCAGCCCGCGCCCGAGCGCGCGAACGCCAGAGAGCGGCACCGACCGGTACAGGGGTGTCACCACCGTGACTTCGTGGCCGCGGGCCGCCAGCGCCGGGGGCAGGGCCTGGGCCACGTCGGCCAGCCCGCCGGTCTTGGAGAACGGCGCCACTTCCGAACAGACGTAGAGCACCCTCATCGCGGTCGGGCCCAGATATCCCAGGTGTCGCGTTTGCGGTACCGCGGCGATGCGGTTAAGGCTTCGCCATGGCGCCCGAGCCGTCCGACCCGATTCTGCGCTTCGCCGAGCTCTTCGCCCGCGCGAAGCGAACCAACGCGCGCGACGCCGAGAACATGGTGCTGGCGACGGCGATGCCCGACGGCCTGCCTTCGGCGCGGGTGGTGCTCTTGAAGGCCTTCGACGAGCGCGGCTTCGTCTTCTACACCAACCTCGGCGGCCGCAAGGGGCGCGAGTTGGCCCTGAACCCGCGCGCGGCGCTGTTGATGTACTACCCCGACCTCGACGAACAGGTGCGGGTGGAGGGCCGGGTGGAAGCGGTGTCGCCGGCCACGGCCGACGCCTACTTCGGCTCGCGCCCGAGGGCGTCGCAGGTCGGCGCCTGGGCCTCGCGCCAGAGCGAGCCCCTGGCCTCGCGCGCCGAGCTCGAGGGCCGGGTGCGGGAAGTCGAAAGCCAGTACGAGGGCCAGCCGGTGCCGCGGCCCGCGCACTGGTCGGGCTTCCTGCTGGTGCCGGACCGCATCGAGTTCTGGCGCGCGCACCCCGACCGCCTGCACCACCGGGTCGAGTACCGCCGCGATGCCGGCGGCTGGGCCTCGCGCCTGCTCTTTCCGTAGCGGTCGCTTGACGAACGGGAATTCCCCGGTCCTCCGCCAGGCCCGCGGCGGCGCGTCGGCTCGGACGAATCAATCGCGCGGCGTCAAGTCGCCCTGCGCTAGCGGCCGACAACTCGAGGTCGTTTCGCAGCCTGCCCCCTTGCGCGCCAGGCACCCGTTGTCAGACTCTTTCCACAGCATCGAGGGAGGCCGGTGATGCTTTCCGTCTGCGAGCACGCGAGTGTCGAAGAGGCCGGAAACGAGCTGCTCACCTTCATCCTCGACCCGAGGAACTGGGTCGTGCTCGACCGGCTGAGAACCGACCCGGCGTCACGGCCGGGCGACAACCCGGCCTACCAGCGAGGCGTCGGCCGCCTGCGCATCTGCGCCTCGGTCGACATCACGCCGCAGCTCTACGTCTTCCTGCGGGTCGCCTTCCGGGGCCCGGGGCTGTCGCCGACGAAGGCCGCCGACCACCTCGAGGCGTTCTTGAAGTCGCGGCTGCCCTTCACCCCCAACAGCGAGTGGCAAGTCGAGGTGGACGAGCGGCGCTGGATTCACTTCATCCGCCGCTACACCGGCGACACGCTGCAGGCCTGAGTCACAGCAACCGGAAGTAGCGCAGCGGCTGGGCGACGTTCTTCACCGCGGTCTCGGTGAGCGGCCCGTAGCGCAGCGCCCGCAGGGCCGGGTCGGTGCTCGCCTCGAGCGCCTGGCGCACCGATTCCATCACCAGCGTCTCGCGGAAGGCGCCGAGCGACTGCAGCCGCGCGGTCTGGTTCATCCCGGTCGAGAAGGACGTGTACTGGCGGTTGGGGCCGAACAGGCCGCAGAACGAGCGGGTGAGGTTCACCCCGACGGCGACTCCCAGCCCGGGCAGCTTGACCACCTCGCTGATGCGCGCGACCTCGGGGTGCGACCCGAACCGGTCGCGGGTGAAGGCCTGGATTTCGAGCGCCGCGCGCACCGCGCTCTCGGCCCTTTGCACCCGCGTCGACCGGAAAAGGGGCGGCCCGAACAGCCCGATGACGCAGTCGCCGACCATCTTGTCGAAGACGCCGCCGTTCTTGAACAGCAGCTCGACGACGCCTTTGCTCCAGTCGTCGACGAACTGGCCGATTCTGGCGGGCTTCTCGAGCACCTGCTCGCAGATGCGGGTGAAGCTGTTGATGTCGGCGAAGAGGATGCCGACCTCCTCGTCGCGGGGGGTCAGATACTTCGACTCGTAGTCCGGGTTTCTGGTCAGGTCGTCGATGACGGGCGGAGCGAAGAACTGCGCCAGGTGGATTCGCTCGCGGTTGTAGTCGACCAGCCGCTGCGACAGCGCCGCCGCCAGCAGCCGAATGAGGTCCATGGTGAAGGCCGAGAAGCCGGTGTCGGAGGACCAGACGAGGATTTTTCCGAGCGTCGCGACCGAACCGGCGCCCGAGATGAGTACCGCCTCGACGACCTTCTGGCCGCCGATGACCTTGCGCAGGGTTTCGTCGCCCGGGCCGACCAGCTTGGCCCCGTGAGTCCGAACGGCCTCGTCCAGCGGCCCGAACGGCTGCTCGCCTGACTCGTGCTCGAGGTGGCCGTGCCTGTAGATGCGGTAGTGCAGCGCGCCCGAGTCGACCGCGTCGCGGTACAAGAGCATGAAGCCGGGCAGCTTCACCCGCTCGGCCAGGGCGAGCACCGCGCGGTCCATGCCGTCCTCGAAGACGCGGCTGGCGAGGTACTCGTTGACGGTGACGATGAGCTGGTGCTTCTCGGACGCGGTCTGCACCGACGCCAGCACGGTGTCGAGCTGTTCGGCCACGGTGTCGAGCAGGCGCGACAGCCGGCCGGCTTCCGGGGTGGCGGTCTGGTCGCCGGGGAAGAGCAGGCCCATGGCGCCGACCTTCAAGCCGACCACGTCGAGCGCCTGGCTGACCAGGGTGTCGGCCCCGGCGCGGCGCACGCCCCAAGGGTGGGAGGCCAGCACCCGGCCGGGGGAAGCGCCGAACTCTCCCAGGTGCCAGGTCTCTTCGACGAGCTCTTCGTTCAGGGTGGTGACGACGACCGCCTTGGCGCCGGTCAGCTTCAGAAGCTCGGGAAAAATCCGGCGGAAGGTCTGTTCGAGGCTCTCGCGCGCCTTCAGCGATTCCTCGAGCAGGTCATCGACCGCGGCGTTCAGGTCTCGAAGCTGCCGCAACTCTTCCAGGGAAAGCTCGCCCATGAGGTGCCACTTCTACTTCAGGCGGGGCCCCGTGGCACGGCCCCTGCCGCTTACTAGTGACGCGCCCCGATTCCGCTACAATGGGTTCCTCTTCACCGGAGGTGGGCCCGTGTCGCTCGTCGTTGCCGGTTCCTTGGCGTTGACGCTATTGGCAGCAAAGCCCGACAACTACACCGAGCGCAGCCTGTGCGACCTGGCGGCGGGTGCGACGTGCCACGTGACGGCGTGCCTGAAGGACGCGAAGGAGCGCTGCCTGGCCGCATCGAAGAAGTGCCGGGGCACGACGCGCGCGACCGTGCCCAAGGAAAGGGCCGAGAAGACCGCGGCCTGCGCCAAGGCGACGCTGAAGGTGAAGTGCGGAGAACCGGCGCCCGCCGAGTGCACCGACGTCAGTCTCTGAGCTCACGCTTCAGCCCGAGCGGAACTCTTCGGAACCCTCGGCCCCTCCCGGCCGATGCGCGGTGCCGCCCTTCACCACGCCGTCCCGCACGTCGATGACCCAGTAGCCTTCCCTGCCCGCCATGGTGGACGAACCGGCGCCGAAGAGGTGCGGCCGGTCTTTCGTGGCGGGGTGCTGGTACCGGTGGTGAATGTGGCCGTGCAAGAGCGCGAAGCGCTGCCCGGCGATGAGCTTCATCAACTCTTCCGCGCCCCACAGC
>JAHFDQ010000008.1:0-25480 GCA_023248915.1 Archangiaceae bacterium
GCGACCGCCGCCTCGTCGCGCAGGTCGAGCGACGCGTGGGTGACGCCGAGGGCCTTGCCGAGCGCCTGGGCCCTGCCGGCGTCGGCGTCGACGACTTCGACGGCTTTGGCGCCCTTGGCCTGGACCAGGTCGTAGGCGATGGCACTGCCCATCTTCCCCGCACCGAGAACGAGCATTCGCATGGCGGGGAATCTACCCGCTCGTGTATGGATGGCGAACCCAAAGAGGACTTCATGTCGACTGCCCTGCCCACGCGTCCCTGCCCTGAAGGTTACGGTCCCACCCTCGTCGCCCACGCCTTCATCGGCGGAGAGTGGCGAGAGCAGGGTTCGGGCGGCGTCTTCGAGCGACGCAACCCGTCGAATCGCGCCGACCTGGTGGCGGTGGCTCCGCTGTGCGGCGCGGCCGACGTGGCCCAGGCCTGCGCCGCGGCGCGAAGGGCCTGGCCGTCCTGGGCCGCGACGCCGGCTCCCCGGCGGGGCGCCATCGTGGGCCGGCTGGCCGAGCTGTTGCGGCAGCGGAAGGAAACGCTGGCGAGGTTCGTCACGCGCGAGATTGGCAAGCCGCTGCGGGAAGCGCGGGGCAGCGTTCAGGAAGCCATCGACACCGCCGAGTTCTTCCAGAGCGAGGGGCGCAGGCTGTACGGCCAGACGGTGCCGTCCGAGCTGCCGTTGAAGCAGCTCTACACGTTCCGCCGGCCGCTGGGCGTCGTCGGCGCCATCAGTGCGGGCAACTTCCCCATCGCGGTGCCGAGCTGGAAGCTGGTGCCGGCCCTCTTGTGCGGGAACACCGCGGTGTGGAAGGCGTCGGACGACACCCCGGGCATCGCCACCCTCTTTGCCCGGCTGTGGGAAGAGGCGGGCCTGCCGCCGGGGGTTCTGAACCTGGTGCACGGCGCCGGCAAGGGGGGCGCGGGCGAGGCGCTGGTCGACGCGGTGCGTACCGGGGGCGTCGACAAGATTTCGTTCACCGGGTCGACCGAGGTGGGGCGGCACATCGGCGAAGTCTCGGGCCGGGCGCTGCAGGTGCCGTCGCTCGAGCTGGGGGGGAAGAATCCGCTAGTGGTGATGGCCGACGCGAACCTCGACGCCGCGGTGGAAGGGGCGCTCTGGGCCTCGTTCGGCACCGGCGGGCAGCGCTGCACCAGCGCCGGCAACATTGTCCTCGACAGGCCCATCGCCGCGGAGTTCCGGCGCCGCTTCGTCGCGGCGGCCCGGGCGCTGAAGGTGGGCGACCCGTCGCGCGACGAGACGGTGTTCTACGGGCCGATGATGAACGAGCGCTTCCTGAAGGGTTGGCTGGCCCAGCGCGAGGTGGGGCTGGCCGAGGGCGCCACGCTGGCCCTCGACGGAAGCCGGCTGGCGCCCGACTCGGGGTGGTTCGTCGGCCCGCGCATCTTCGACGGTGTTCGCATCGACATGCGCATCGCCCAAGAGGAGTGCTTCGGCCCCACCGTCAACCTCGTCGAGGTCGACGGCTTCGACGAGGCCCTGCGGGTGGCGAACGGCACGCCCTACGGGCTCTCGAGCGCCGTCTACACGCGCAACGCGCAGTGGATGCTGCGCTTCCAGACCGACATTCGCGCCGGCATGTGCAGCATCAACAACTCGACCACCGGCGCCGAGGCGCACCTGCCGTTCGGGGGCAACGGGTGGAGCGGAAACGGCACCCGCGAGTCAGGAATCTGGGTGCTGGACGCGTACACCCGTTGGCAGGCGGTGAACGTCGACCTCTCCGACTCGCTCCAGTTGGCGCAGATAGACACGGCCGCCGAGGGGGCGAAGCGGGGGCTGGACTGGGCCGCCCTCGCGCCGAAGGGGTAGCGCGGCGCTACTTCAGCACGACGTTGTCGAGCTCTTTGGCCCTGTCGCGCATCAGCTTCAAGAGGTGGTCCCAGCCGCCCTCTTTCATGATGGGGACAATCTGGTCGTCGCGGATTCCCTTCAGCATCGAGTCTCCCAGCACGGCGACGTCGATGACCTTCCACCCGCCCTTGTTGACGAGCTGGTACTTCACCTTCAGCTCCTGCTTCTTCAGGGGGTGGTTGATGAGGATGGTCGAGGCAATCTCGGCCCGGTCGGCCTTCACCGCCGGTTCGTCGTACAGCACCGTGTCGAGGTTCTCGAAGTCCTTCCGAATCTTCGGGAAGGCAATCTTGGCGAAGAGGGTGTGGAACACCGCGATGAACTCTTTCTTCTGAGCGTCGGTGCCCTTCGCCCAGTCGTCGCCCAAGAGGAACGCCCCCTGGTCTTCGCCGGCGAAGGCCTTCAGGGCCAGCAGGTCCTTGCCGTACCGGACCGACTGAACCACCGTCTTCAGGGGCTTGGAGACGTCGTCCTTGGTGCTGGCCGCGAGCGCGGGGCCGGCCGCGATGCCGAAGAGGACGACGAGCGGGCGAACGAGCGACTGGTTCATGCGAGGCTCCTGCAGGGGAAAACCGGCTGATCCGTGTAACCGAACGACCCGGGCCGGGGACAGCAAATTCAATCTGTTCGGTTTGACACTCCCTCGAGTGCGCCGCTAGGTTCCCCCACCCCTCACTGAGCGGCTCACCGCTCCACTCTGGAAATCCATGCCAACCGACTACCTCTTCACCTCTGAGTCCGTCACCGAAGGCCACCCCGACAAGATCGCCGACCAGATCTCCGACGGCATGGTGGACGCCGTCTTAGAGAAGGACCCGACGGGCCGCGTCGCGGTCGAGACCCTCGTCAAGACCGGCTTGGCCATCGTGGCGGGCGAGGTCACCACCAACTGCTACGTCGACATTCCGAAGATGGTTCGCGCGACCATCTGCCGCATTGGCTACACCCACAGCGACATGGGCTACGACGGCAACACCTGCGGCGTGATGGTGGCCATCGAGGGTCAGTCGCAGGACATCGCCCGCGGCGTGGACATCAAGGCCAAGAAGGAACAGGGCGCCGGCGACCAGGGAATGATGTTCGGCTACGCCTGCGACGAGACGCCGGAATTCATGCCGGCGCCCATTCAGTACGCCCACCTGCTGACCAAGCGCCTCGCCGAGGTACGCCGCGGCAAGCACGGCTGGCTGCGCCCCGACGGCAAGAGCCAGGTCACCGTCGAGTACCGCGACAACCGCCCCACCCGCATCGACGCGGTGGTCGTCTCGAGCCAGCACGCGGCCGAGGTCGGTAACAAGAAGATTCACGAGGCGATTCTCGAGGACGTCATCCTCAAGGCGTTGCCGAAGCGGCTGATGGACCGGAAGACCAAGATCTTCGTCAACCCGACCGGGCGGTTCGTCATCGGCGGCCCGATGGGCGACTCCGGAGTCACCGGCCGCAAAATCATCGTCGACACCTACGGCGGCATGGGCCGTCACGGGGGCGGCGCCTTCTCGGGCAAGGACCCGTCGAAGGTCGACCGTTCGGCGGCCTACATGGGTCGCTATGTGGCGAAGAACGTGGTCGCCGCGGGCCTGGCCCGGCGCTGCGAGGTTCAGGTCTCGTACGCGATCGGCGTGGCCGAGCCGGTCAGCGTGATGGTCGAGACGTTTGGCACGGCGGTGGTTCCGGAAGAGAAGATTGCCCAGGCGGTGCGTCACGTCTTCGGCATGAAGCCGCGCGAGATCATCGAGTCCCTGAACCTCTTGCGGCCCATCTACCAGAAGACCGCGGCGTACGGGCACTTCGGGCGCTCCGAGAAGGAGTTCACCTGGGAACGCACCGACAAGAAGGAAGCGCTGCGCGAGGCCGTCGGAGGCAACTCGCGCCTTCGCGCGGTCTAGCCGCGCACGGTGCGCGGCGCCGGCCGAGCGGTCTCGGGCGCTGCGCTTGCCGCGCGCCCTCGACGGGCGTAGGACCGCGAGTAGCATGAGGCTCTTCGAGGCGGCGGTGCTGGGGTTGATTCAGGGCATCACCGAGTTCCTCCCCATCAGCTCGACCGCGCACCTGCGCATCGCCCCCGAGCTGCTCGGCTGGGGCGACCCGGGAGCCGCCTACTCGGCGGTCATCCAGCTCGGCACCGTGGCCGCGGTGGTCCTCTACTTCGGGCGCGACCTGTGGAAGTTCGCGTTGGCCCTCGCCGTGGGGGTGAGGCAGCGAGCTCCTTTGGCGACGGTCGAGTCGAGGCTCGCGTGGTTCGTGCTCCTCGGAACCGTACCTATCGGAATCATGGGCCTGCTCTTGAAGAAGAGCATCGAGACCTCCCTTCGCTCGCTCTACGTCATCTCGGCTTCGCTCATCGTGCTGGGGCTGGTGCTGGCGGCCGTCGAGCGGGTCGCCGCCCACTCTCGCACCGTGCGCGACATGACGCTGAGGGACGGGTTGATCATCGGGTGCTGGCAAGCCCTGGCGCTGATTCCGGGCTCATCGCGGTCTGGCACCACCCTCACCGGCGGCTTGTTTCTCGGGCTGAAGCGCGAGGACGCGGCCCGCTACTCGTTCCTCCTGTCGGTGCCGGCGACCGGCCTGGCGGGCCTGTTCGAGCTGAAGCACCTGATGGCCGCCGAGCAGTACGACGTCCCGGCCCTGGTGGTGGGCACCGGGGTGGCCTTCGGGTCGGGCATCTTGGCGATCGCCGGGCTGCTTCGCTTCTTGCGGACGCGGTCGACGCTGGTGTTCGTCGTGTACCGGGTGCTGCTCGGGGCGATGCTGCTGGGCCTGCTCCACCAGGGAATCATCCAGCCGAACGCCGGCCTCGAGCGCGGGGCGGCCCACGCGGCGCCCGCTGCACCAAAAGGCCCGACCGGTTAGGGAACACCCGTGGAACCGCTGTTCCGCCAGATACGCGAGCGCCTCGAGGCGCAGCCGGCCAGGGCGCTCAGCCTGCCGGGCATCAGCCTGCGCGAGGCCGCGGTGCTGGCTCCGCTGTTCTTGCGCGGCGGCGAGGTGCACGTCCTGTTCACCCAGAGGCCGAAGACGCTGAGGACGCACGCCGGGCAGATTTCCTTCCCCGGAGGAACGCGCGACCCGGGCGACCCGACGCCCCTGCACACCGCCCTGCGCGAGACCGAAGAGGAGCTGGGAATTCCCCGCGGGCGCGTCGAGGTGCTGGGCATGCTCGACGAGCTTCCCACCGTCACCGAGTACCGCATCACCCCGTTCGTGGGCGTCATCCCCGGCGACTTCGCCTACCGGCCGAACCCCCACGAAATCGAAGAGGTCATCGAGGTGCCGCTCGCGCACCTGCTCGACCCGGCCATCCAGCGGTCCGAGGTCTGGCAGGTCCGGGGGGAAAACCACGACGTGTACTTCTACGACTTCGGCCCGCACCGAATCTGGGGAGCCACCGCCCGGATTCTGAAGACGTTCCTGCAGCTCGTGGGCGACCTCCCGGGGCTGTCGCCCGGCATCCGTTCGGCGGGGTAAGCTTCCGGCCGGCCAGCGCAACTTCCGCTGGCATCTTCGGTGACTTCGCCTAGGGTTCAGCCGCGCATGAGCCCCAAGCACGACACCTCGAAAACGCCGGCCCGCAAGCTGTACCCCGTCATCATGGCCGGAGGGGCGGGCACCCGGTTCTGGCCGCTCTCGCGGCGCTCACGCCCGAAGCAGTTCCTGCCGCTGGCCTCGTCTCGCCCCCTCGTCACCGAGACGGCCGAGCGCCTGTCGGGCCTGGCCGTCCCCAAAGACTTGTACGTCGTCTGCGGCAAGGCGCACGTGCAGTCGGTGCTCCGCATGGTGAAGGGGCTCGCTCGCGCCCACGTGCTGGTAGAGCCGGTGGCGCGGAACACGGCTCCCGCCATCGCCCTGGCGACCGCGCAGGTGGCGCACCACGACCCGAAGGGCATCATCGCCGTCCTCCCGTCCGACCAGCACGTCTCGGACGTCGCCGGCTTCCAGACCGCGCTGGCCGAGGCGGCGGCGGTGGCCGAGCAGGGCTGCATCGTCACCCTGGGCATCAAGCCCACGCGCCCCGAGACCGGCTACGGCTACATCCGGGTCGGCGAACCCTTCACCGGCACCGCCCGACGGGTGCAGGCCTTCGTCGAGAAGCCGAACGGGCAGACGGCGATGGCCTACTTCGCCTCGGGCGACTACCTGTGGAACGCGGGTATCTTCGTGTTCCGCGCCGACGTCATGCTCGACGCCTTCAAGGCGCACATGCCGGCGCTCGAGGTGGGCCTCAGGCAGATTCGCGCCGCTATCGGGACGCGCGGCTACGCGAAGGCGCTGGCCAAGGTGTTTCCCACCCTGCCGGCCATTTCCATCGACTACGGCGTCGCCGAGCGGGCGGAGAACATCGCCGTGGTGCCCGGCGACTTCGGCTGGTCGGACGTCGGGTCGTTCAACGCCCTGCCCGAGGTGCGCGAAGCCGACGCGCGGGGCAACGTGGTGACGGGCAGCGCGGCGGTGCTGGTCGACTGCGAAGGGTGCGTGGTGGTGCCCGGCAAGCGGCCGCTCGCGGTGGTGGGAATGAACGACGTGGTGGTGGTGGACGCGGGCGACGCGGTGCTGGTGTTGCCGAAGGCCCGAAGCCAGGACGTTCGCAAGGTGGTGGACGAGCTGCAGGCGCGCGGGCTCGAGCGGTACCTCTAGAAAGACGTCAGGGAGTGGCCATGAATCCGCACATCTTTCGCGAGTACGACATCCGCGGGCTGGTCGACAAGGACTTGACCGAGGACGTGGTCGAGCTGCTCGGCAAGGGCCTGGGCACCACGGTGAAGCGGGCCGGCGGCCGCACCGTTGCCCTCGGGCGCGACTGCCGCGAGAGCTCGACCCGCTTCCGCGAGGCGATGTGCCAGGGGCTGACCTCGACCGGCGTGGACGTGGTGGACATCGGCGTGGGCCCGACGCCGCTCACCTACTTCGCCGCCAACACCTTGCCGGTGGACGGGCTGGCGATGATTACCGGCAGCCACAACCCGCCCGAGTACAACGGCTTCAAGACGGGCGTGGGGAAGACCACCTTCCACGGCGCCGAGATTCAGGCGCTGCGAAAGCTCATCGAAGCGGGCGACTTCGAGAAGGGCCGGCCCGGCAAGGTGTCCGAGTTCGACATCGTCACGCCGTACAACCACTTCATCCGGCAGACGGTGAAGGTGGGCAGGAAGGGCATGCGCATCGTCATCGACGCCGGCAACGGCGTGGGCGGAGCGGTCGCGGTGCCGCTGTTCCGTTCGATGGGCTTCGACGTGGTGCCGCTTTACTGCGAGATGGACGCGCGCTTCCCCAACCACCACCCCGACCCGACGGTGCTGGACAACCTGAAAGACTTGGTCGCCGCGGTGAAGCGCGAAAAGGCCGAGGTGGGCATTGCCTACGACGGCGACGCCGACCGGCTGGGGGTCATCGACGACGCCGGCAACGTGCTCTGGGGCGACCAGACGTTGATTCTGTTGTCGCGGTACGTGCTGAAGGACGCGCCCGGCGCCGCCATCGTCGGCGAAGTGAAGTGCTCGTATACGCTCTACGACGACATCAAGGCCCACGGCGGCCGGCCCATCATGTGGAAGGCGGGCCACTCGCTCCTCAAGGCCAAGATGAAGGAAGAGCACGCCGAGCTGGCCGGAGAGATGAGCGGCCACATCTTCTTCAAGAACCGGTACTTCGGCTTCGACGACGCCGTCTACTCGTCGGCCCGGTTGCTGGAAATCCTCACCCACGAGAAGCGGAAGCTGTCCGAGCTCTTGGCCGACGTGCCGAAGACGTTCGCCTCGCCCGAGCTGCGGGTGGACACGGTCGAGGAGAAGAAGTTCGAGATAGTCAAGCGCGCCACCCTGGCGCTGCGGAGGGCCGGCCACTCGATTGTCGACGTCGACGGCGTGCGGGTGACGTTCCCCGACGGCTGGGGGCTGATTCGGGCCACGAACACCCAGCCGATTCTGGTGCTGCGCTTCGAGGCCAAGACGCGCGAGCGCCTGGCCGAGATTCAGAAGCTCATCGAGGGGACGGTCGAGCGGGTGAAGCGCGAAGTCGGAGCCTGAAGGGCCCTTCGCGCCGGCGGCGAGCCGGGGCCTACTCCGAGGGACTGCCGCGGATGAGCACGGCCACGATGATGTAGGCGATGGCGGCCACCCCATAGAGCGCGACCGCGGCGCCGAGCTTCAGGGCCTTGCTCTCGGTCTTCCGGGCAATGGCCACGGCCGCCGCGCCGGCCACCCCACCGAAGAGGGCACCCAGCAGGCCGCCCCCGATTCCGAACACCACCACCGGGGCCATGTAGGCGGCGGCGGCGGCTTTCCGGGCCGCGTCGGCGGCCAGGCCTTCGAGGCAGGTGCGGCAGTGGGTGCGGTCGGGCCCGGCGCAGGCTTCGCAGGCGAACGAGCCGCAGCGTGCGCAGGTGATGAGCGCCGCGGCCTCGCGGTGACGGGCGCAGAGGCTTCCGTCCGGAGCGAGCACCTGGCCGACGTGCGCCGGCGTCGGGGGAATCAGCTCGGGCCCGGCGAAGAGCTCGGTCTTCGGCCCGAGAAACGCCGCGGTACGCTTGAGCGTGAGCGTGCGCTTGCCGAGCCGCACCGGCCAGACCCCCTTGGCCGAGAGCTTCAGCTCGTCGCCGCCGTCCACCACCAGCTTGCCGGCGGGGAAGCCTGCGCGAACCTCGACCCGCTTCCCGTCGACCGACCAGCCGGCGATGGGTGCCATGCGTCTCTCCTGGTTGGAGTCAGCTTCATAGCGCACCTTCTGCGCGGCATGCAGTGCTGGGCCGTGAGCTGCCGACGTCGGGCGAGGCGCCGCCGACTACCGCCCGGCTCCTGCCCGATTCGAGGGGCTCTGCCGGGATGTCGTCCGCACGGCCGCGGGTGCCGTGCGGTGTGGAGGCGAGGGCCGTCCTCGAGAGGCGTTCCTCAGAGCTGAGCCGAGCGGAAGCTTCTGCCCCTTCATGGGTTCCACCCGGCACGAAGGCTGTAGCTGGAGGACTCAGCTGTTCAGTCCGCGCCACCGGCAGGCCGCATCCGGCGGCATCGCTACTCTCCGTCGAGCCAGGTCGAGTAGCCTCGGCTTCCGTCCGTGAGCCCGGAAGCCCTTTTCTCGACCGAAGTCGCGCTGGGAATCGACCTGGGCGGTACGCACGTTCGCGCCGCGTTGGTCGACGCGCGAGGGGCCATCGTCTCCTGCGCCAAGAAGCGGGTCGAAGACCGGGCGCCCGCGGCGGTGGTCGAGGTGATCGGCGCGGCGGCAAGTGAGGCGCAGCAGGGGGCGGCGCAGGCGAAAGTAGTGGCTTGCGGAGTCGGAGCCGCCGGCCAGCTTCGTGGCGACACGGGCGTGGTGGCGGTGGCGCCGAACCTGGGGTGGCGCGACGTGCCGCTCGGCTCGATGCTGGCGAAGGCGCTCGGCCGTCCGGTCCGGGTGGTGAACGACTTGTCGGCCGCGGCGTGGGGCGAGAAGTGCGTCGGCGCGGCCCGCGGCGAGCGCGACGTCTACACCGTGTTCGTCGGGTCGGGCGTGGGCAGCGCGGTCATCGCCAATGGCCAACTGGTGCTGGGGGCTTCGGGGGTGGCGGGCGAGCTCGGACACACCAAGTGGGTGCCCGACGGCCGGCTTTGCGGCTGTGGCGAGCGGGGGTGCTTGGAGGCCTACGCCGGCGGACACAACCTCATCGCCCAGATGCGAGAGGCCATCGCCGCCGGCGAGAGCCCGAAGCTCTCCGCGCTGGGGGGCGGCGACCTGTCCCGCCTGACGGCCCAGGTGCTCGAAGAGGCGGCCGTGACGGGCGACCCGGGTGCCCGCAGAATCTACGAGCAGGCGGTGTCGCTGCTCTGCCTGGCCATCGCCAACCAGGTGACGGTGCTGAACCCGGCGCGGCTCATCCTGGGGGGCGGCGTGCTGCGCCACTCGCCGAAGACGTTCGACCGCCTGGTCGAGGGCATCGGTCGCTTCGCGTCGGCGACGAGCCGACAGGGGTTGAAGATTTCCCCCGCCGCCCTGGGCGACGACAGCGGCCTCATCGGCGCGGCGCTGCTCGCCCGCGGGGGGCTGTTGGGCAGCGGGTGACCGTGGTTGACATATTTATGTCAGATGCATACATTTTGATGCGTGAGAACCACCGTCCGCCTTGATCGGGCGCTCCTCCGCGAGGCGAAGCGGGTTGCGCTCGAGACCGATCGCACGCTCACCTCCCTCATCGAAGATGCCCTGCGCCAGTTGCTCTCTCGGCGCAGGGGCAAGTCTGCCGTCCGTCGCGTGACCTTGCCGACGTTCAAAGGCGATGGCGTTCGCGAAGGAGTCGATCTCAACCGGACCGCCGAGCTCTACGAACTCATGGACCGTGATGGTCCTCGTTGACGTCAACGTTCTCCTGTACGCGTTCCGGTCAGATTCGGAGCACCATTCCGAATTCCGGCACTGGCTGGAAAGCACGCTCGCCGATCCGCAGCCGTTCGGACTGTCGGATCAGGTGCTCGCGTCGTTTCTGCGAATCGTGACTAATCCGCGCATCTACAAGACTCCCACTCCGCTGAAGGCCGCTCTTCGATTTGCGAATCTGGTTCGCAGTCAACCGAACTGCACTCCGGTCGATCCCGGAGAGCGCCACTGGGAGATCTTCTGTGGGCTTTGCGAACGGGCTGACGCGAGAGGCAATCTCGTGCCCGACGCGTATCTCGCCGCGCTCGCCATCGAGAACGGATGCGAGCTCATCACCGAGGATCGCGACTACGCCCGGTTTCAAGGCCTGAAGTGGCGCTCACCGTTGAGCAGGCACTGAGCGGTAGGTACGGAACTACCTGAGGGGGCTGGAAACGACCGTCTCCTGGCGAGATTCGCTGCCGCTCTCGTCACGTCGATGCACGCGGAAGCGCACGGGCCCTCGAGTCGCCGGAACCGCCACCACGTGGAAGGCGTCGGGAACGGGTCGAGGAAGGAAGACCTTGTGCCAGGTCGTCGAGTAGACGCTCTCGACTTGGACCTCGACAGAGTCGCCATCGGTGACCTGCACGATGTCCACGCTGTGGGCGATGCTCGGGCCGGCCTGATAGGCGCCGAGAAACACGCCCAGAAGGGTTTCCTTGCTGTAGTCGGCGTTCACCGATGGGAAGCCACTGGGAAGGTCGGCTGCGGACCGGACGACGTAGTAGCCGACGAGGGCGCTGGCGCCCCTCCACTCGCGCAGGATTCGCATGGGTCCGCTCCTGTCCGGTTCTACGACAGGCTTCGTCGATTTCGTGCAGCGCCCGGCGATGCAGCGGCAAGACAGAGAAGGGTCGGCGACGCACCGAGCAGCGCAGTCAGGCGCCCCAGGCGGTGCGGGGAGCCGGCTGAAGCACTGGTTGCACCCCAGGCACGAGGTCGCAAGCTTGCAGGCTCCATCTCCTGCGCAGGAAAACTCGTCGCCAGGCGGTGGCTCTTGCGCGCGTCGCGCACACGACGTCGCGGCCAGCGCGAAGGCTACCGCCACCTGCGTCGCCGCGCGCAGTGACGCTCGGCCCGCGATTAGTCTCAGTGCCGGCATTCGTCGGTCAATTCGCGCGGTAGGTCAGCCCGGTCTCGACGTCGGCGCAGTGTTTGCCACGAATCAGGACTGGGTAGTCGCCCGCCGGCAGCTTGGGGACGACTCCCTCGAACCGGTCGCGCTCGGCCGAGTAACCGGCCCGAAGCAGCGCCTTGCCGCCGACGAGCACGTCGAGCATCGAGTCGAGCTCTGTGCCCGCGACGGCGAGCGGGGCAATTCCATCGGCAGGGCCGGAAGACGGTTCGAGCGCGGTGGCCGAAGGGGCGGGCAGAGCCGGGTCGCAGAGGAAGCCGGGCACCGCTGTCCAGGCCTGGCCGCCGCGGGTGTCGCGGAGCACCGCGTAGAAGGTGCCGGCGCGGTCGTCGGGGAGCGCCTCGTCGGCATTGCCGGGCGGAGTGAAGCGCTCGGTCAGGTCCGAATGCAGGGCGAGCCGCGCCTCCGAGAAGCGACCCCAGCTCGAGTACCAGGCGGCGACCACCCGCTCGGTCTTGTGCACCCAGCCTTCGGGTTGCAGCTCGTCGTATTCCTCGAAGTTGGCGTCGGCGACCGGCGTGTCGAGCACCGCGTCGACGCCTGGCTGCACGCGCAGGGTGGCCCCCTCGGGCAGGGGCATGCCGTGCACCCTTAGGCCGCCGAGGGTCGGGTTGGCATTGAGCGTTTCCTGCTCGGTCACCCGGATTCGGAAGAGCGCGATGAGCGACTTCACTTCCTTGGCCTTCACCCGTTCGAGCAGCGCGGAGATTTCTCCGGGGGTGGCCGAGGGCGACACCTCTTCCGCCACCGCGACCGCCAGCACCTGGGCGACGGTGCCCTTCAGCCGGCGCTCGTCACCCGGTGGGAGCTGGGCGAAGGCGTTCGCCGGCGCGGCGTAGGCGGCGGCCGCGTTGAAGCCGATGGCGTGCATTCCGGGAGGAAGCTGCGCCTGGGCCACGGCGTCGGGCGACGCGAGCGCGGCCGGGTCGCCGAGCACGGCCGGGTCCGAGCAGGCGCTCCGGCCGAGGTCGAACGGGTCGGGGTCGCAACCCAGCCATAGCACCGTGGTGCCGAGCCCGGGCCGGGACGGGTCCACCACCAGCGCCTCCAGCCGGGCAAATCCGCCCGGGTGCAGCTCGGCGGGAGTCGCCCGCATGCCGAGCACACGCAGCCCGTTCACCACCGTCTCGGGGTTCCAGGCTTCGCCGCAGCCGGCGAGGAGCACGCAGAGCAGTCCGGTCGCCCCGAGCGTGGTGAAGCGCAGTCGAGGGGCCGCCCTCGACTCCGCTCGGGCTGAACGGAATCGCATCAGAGCTCTCCCCTCACGCCGACGGCCGGGATGATGGGCAGCCCGTACAGGTACCGTTCCTGGGTGTAGTCGAAGTTGTTCAGCACTCCCTCGACGTTCTGGCGGTTGGTGGCGTTCATCACGTCGGCGTAGACCGACAGCATCCAGTCCTTGAAGACGAAGCGCTTGTCGACGCGCAGGTCGGCCTGGAAGAACGCCGGCAGCCGGCGGCTGAAAATCTCTCCGAACAGGGGGTAGTAGTAGTTGCCGTTCGCGTCGTAGATGGCTCCGGCGATGGGGGTGGACAGCGAGCCGCTGGCGTACCGCAGCCGCACTCCCACGATGAAGTCGTACGGAAGTTTGTAGCTGGCCACGGCGATGAGGTTGTGCGGCTGGTCGAGCGGGTGCAACCCCCACTTGCCGGTGAGCGCGTAGTACCGCTCGGACTTGGACAGGCTGTAGGCAATCCACCCGAAGAAGTTTCGGGTGAGCTGGTGCCGCAAGAGCACCTCGAGCCCATAGCTGCGGCCGACGCCGTCGCTGACGTAGCCCAGGTCCACCGTGTCGATGTTGGCGTCCGAGCCCGAGTCGAGCGCCAGCGTGGTGCGCGACTGGTGGAAGAGGGACTTGTAGTAGCCCTGCACGTCGATGCCGATGGCGTCGGTGAGCTGGTGCTCGACGCCGAGGGAGTAGTGGGCGGCTGCTTCGGGGAGCAGGTTGGGGTTGCCGAACGTCTTCGACAGCATGCCCTGCCGGTAGTCGGGCGGCTGGTGGAACAGCCCGGCCGCCGCCTTCACCGTGGTGGCCGAGGTGAGCGCGTAGAAGGCCGAGGCGCGCGGGTCGACCCAGCCCTTCTTCATCAGGGTGTCGTAGTCGCCGCGGACGCCGCCGACGAGCTTCAGGCCGGGCAGGGGCTTCCACAGCGCCTCGGCGTACAGGCCCGGCTCGAAGGTGAATTGGCTGGACACCTCGCGCACCAGGCGCCGCGACACGAACGGGTCGGGAATCTGGTTCAGCTTGAAGCGGGGAGGGCTCTGCGCCTCGTACCTGAACGGCAACAGGTACAGGTCGGCCCCCAGCGAAAGGGTGAGCGCCTGCGCGGGCAGCTCGACCTCGACGCCCTCTCGCGCCATCACCGGGAACAGCGTCGAGCGCAGGTACAGGTCTGCGCCGCCGCCGAAGTTGACGGTGTCGTAGCCGACGACGTTGCGGCTGACGAGCTTCAGGCTCTTGCCGAGCGCCCCGTCGTAGTCGAGGGCCAGCCGGTTGTACGCCATCAACGAGTCGATGGAACCGCGCCCCTCGGGGTCGATGGCCGGGTTGGCGGTGAGGAACGAGAGCTCGTCGTTCGACCCGAACAGCGTCAAGGACAGGCGGCCCTGGCCTTCCTTGGGCTTATGCACCAACTGCGCCTGGTAGTCGTAGTACCGGGGCGCCACGGTGAAGGACAGCGACTTCGCCTGGGGCACGAAGGTGTCGAGCACCCAGGGCAAGACGGTGTCAATCCAGCTGCGGCGGCCTCCGACGGCGAAGCTCCAGTCGTCGTTCACCGGCCCCTCGAGCATGACCGAGCCGTCGATGGCGTTCAGGTCGAGGTAGCCGTGCAGCCCTTCCTTCGAGGGCACCCGCGTCTTCGCCTTCACCAGGCCGGCGATGTTCCGGCCGTACTCGACGCTGAAGTTGCCCGGTTCGAACGAAATCTCTTCCAGCAGGTTCGAGTTGAAGGTGGCGTTCAGCCCCCCGAAGTGAAACAGAAGTGGAATGAGCGACCCGTCCACGTAGACGCGGGTGTCCCAGGGTTTGCCGCCCCGGACGATGAGCAGCCCGATGGAGAAGGGCGCCCGCGCCACCCCGGGCAGGTTCTGCACCACCTTCAGCGCGTCGCCCTGGGTGCCGGGAATCAGCTTCACCTCTTCCTGGCGCAAGGAGACCTGGGCCACCTCTTTCTTCTCGCGCTGGCCGCGCACCACCGTTTCCATCGCGCCGTACACCTTGCGCCTGACGTAGTAGGTGACTTCGGTGCGCTTGCCCTCGGTGAAGTCCTCGCTGGCTTCGAAGCGCACGTGCTCGGGAGACGTCACCACCACCGGCTGGCTGCCCGGAAGGACGCCGGCGACTTCGAAGCGGCCGGCCGCGTCCGACACCGCCTCATGCACCGCCTCGCCCGAGCCGACCGCGACGGCCGCGCCCACGATGGGTTTCCGGGTGCCTCGCTCGACGAGCAGCCCCTTGAAGTTGACCTCGGGAGCAGCCGCTGTCGAGGCCGGGGCAACCTCGGGCCGGAAGTAGAACTCGTAGCTGTAGGCGATACGGACAGGCGCGGGCTTCCCGTCCACCTCGGCCGGGCTGAATTCGAGCTGGCGCGCGGCGGCCAGCGCCGCTTCGTCGAAGGCGGGCCCGGCGCTCTGAGAGATTCGGGCGTCGGTCACCTTGCCGTCGGCGCCGATGTCGACTTCGAGCAGCACCGTCCCGCCGGCGCCGGCGTCGAGCGCTTCGGCGGGGAACGCGGCTTCGACCTGCTTCAACAGGGCCGGCGGCCGGGTCAGCACCGCGCGCGGCAATCCGGCGTCGGCGGGTTCGGGCGGCGCCTCGCGCTCGACCGGGAAGGGCGGCGGCTGTTGGGCGAAGGCGGCCACCGGCCCCAGGACGAGCGCGAGAGTGACGAGGCGAGTCAGGGCCACAGAGCGGGGATTGTTAGCTCAGCCGCAGCGGCCGGGCCGACATTTCGGGTTCGACTCCGCAAGTGCGATACCGGACGCGCGGGGGCCTCCCGGGGGCTCGGATCGTGCGCCAGGTGACGCGCGGGCGGCCGGTACGCCATTGCGCCTTGTCCGTCGGCGGAGCCGATGACAAATCGCGCCGTCTCACGCACTTCAACCCAAGGAGAATGCCATGCCGACGAAGCGCACGATGCAGCAGGCGAAGGGCAACCGCGGCCAGCGGACGACAGACAACGGTGGGCGCGGGTTCGACTCGCTCGAGGCGAACCTCACCGGCCAGCGCGGCCGGCCGACCCAGCCCTACGGGCGAATCCGCAACCTGCCCATCGGGCTGTCCGAGCGGGTCCGCGCCGCGAGCATCAACTCGCTGAACCAGATTCTCGCGGACACCATCATGGTGCGCGAGCTGTACAAGAAGAACCACTGGCAGGTGACCGGGCCGACCTTCTACGCGCTGCACCTGCTGTTCGATAAGCACTACAACGAGCAGGTGGTGCTGGCCGACACCCTGGCCGAGCGCGTGCAGATTCTGGGCGGCGTGTCGGTCGCCGCGCCGCACGACGTGGTGCAGTTGACCAAGGTCGAGCGGCCTCCGCGCGACGCCGAGGAGGTGCCGGTGCAGTTGTCGCGGCTGCTCGAGGCGCACGAAATCATCCTCGAGACCGCGCACCAGGCGGTGCGCCGCGCGACCGACGACGGAGACGACGGCACCGCAGACCTGCTCATCGGCCAGGTGATTCGCACCCACGAGATGCAGGTCTGGTTCGTCGGCGCCCACCTGTCCGACGTGCCGCTGTTGCACGCCGAGCAGCCGACCGAGATGGTGGGCGAGCGGATGGCGCCGCGCGGCCGCGGGCGCGTCGAGGCCTGACGGGGGCGCGGTCCATCCTCCGAGCCAGCCAATGTGGACTCGGAGGATGGCGCTCGCCGCCCTGCGCGGTCCGCTTTGTCACTGTCCCTGCCGCTGGAGCGTCGGGCCGAGGTTCGACGATGCGGTCGAACCCGGGCCTCCGAAGCGGCGCGGACAGCGCTCTACCTACCTCCGTCGGCGCCGCCGTCTGGCGGCCGGTCGGGCTGCGCGGGTGTCCGCCGAAGCTCCTGTCGGTCGCTCTCGGCGCTGGCCTTCATCAGTGCGTCGAAGTTCGACCCGAAGACGCTTACCGCGGCGAATGCGAACCCGGCGCCGCATATTGCCAGCGCGAGGTACACCAGCCAGCGCTGACGCCTTGGGGTCATCGGCACTCAGCACTCTGCCCGCACGGGCACTAGCGATGCAATCCGACACCATGCCCGCGTGGGTCAGAGCGTGTCCCAGGCGTAGCCGTCGCGCTCGAAGGCGTGGTCGGCGAGCGACTTGATGAGCTCGTCGTCGTTGTCGTCGATTTTGGACAGGTGCGTCTTCACCCGCCGCCGGGCCTGCCCCGAGAAGACCTGGGCGATTTCGAGCTCCTTTGCCGCGCCGCGCTCGCCCTTGTCCTTGATGGACGAGGCGACGCGCGAGAGCACGCAGGCCATCACGAACAGGTCGGTCATGATGTCGGCGAGCCGCTTGGTGGCGAACTGCTTGCCGATGATATTTTTTCCGTGCTTGCGCAAGATGCGGTCGGCGGCGGTGGCCAAGTCCTTCGTGGCTTCCTCGAACAGGGCCGCCTGAGGGGCCAGCGAAGGCGGCAGCTTGGTGAAGGCGCCCTTCGCCCGCTTGATGCCGGTGGCGAGCGAGGCGCGCTTCAGCGCGTACTCAGACAGCACGCCGAAGCCCTTGATGGGGTCGTTGAAGACTCCCTGCAGCGAGTTGGCGAGTTCTTTCAACTGGCCGCCGACGTCGTTCATGGCGGTCAGGGCGATGAACAGCCGCAGAATCTCGTTGGTGCCCTCGAAGATGCGGTTGATGCGCGCGTCCCGCAGCTTCCGCTCATAGGGGAAGTCGCACATGTACCCGTTGCCGGCGGCAATCTGCAGCGCCTCGTCGGCGGTGCGCCACAGGCACTCGCTGGCGAACACCTTCGAGATGGCCGCTTCGACCTGGTAGTCCTCGTAACCCTGGTCGATGAGCCCCGCCACCACGCTCACTGCCGCCTCGGTGGCGTAGCACTCGACCACCATGTGGCCGAGCTTCTGCTTGACCAGGCCGAAGCTGGACACCGGCTGACCGAACTGCACCCGTTCCTTCGCCTGTTTCGCGGACAGGGCGATCAGCTCTTTCATCGCGCCGACGCAGCCGCCGCCCAGGCCGGTGCGGCCCGAGTTCAGAATCTTCATCGCCACCTTGAAGCCCTTGCCCACCTCGCCGAGGACATTCGCGGCCGGCACCCGCACGTCCTCGAAGGTGACGGTGGTGGTCGAGCTGGCCCGAAGGCCGAGCTTGTCCTCGTGCGGGCCGGTCGAGACGCCCTTCAAGTCGCGGGTGACGATGAAGGTGGTCATGTGGCCGCGCTCGCCCGCCGCGCCGGTCTTCGCGAAGACGGTGAAGAAGCCCGCCATGCCGCCGTTGGTTATCCACAGCTTCTCGCCGTTCAACACCCAGTCGTCGCCGTCGCGAACGGCGTTCGTCTTGATGGCGGCGGCGTCGGACCCCGCGCCGGCCTCGGTCAGGCAGAATGCGGCGATGAGCTCGCCGGTGGCGAGCCGCGGCATGAAACGGCGCTTCTGCTCGTCCGTGCCGAAGAGCAACAGGCCCCGCATGCCGATGGAAGAATGGGCGCCCACGGTGACGGCCACCGAGCCGTCGTAGCGGGCAATCTCCTGGAGCGTGCGCGAGTAGGCGGTCGAGCCCATGCCCATGCCGCCGTAGCTCTCGGGGATGACCAGGCTGAACAGGCCGAACTGCCGGAGCTCGTCCACGAAGCCGGGGGGAAACTCGCCGGCGCGGTCCCAGGCGCGGAAGTCCTTGGCGTGGGGCTTCAACAGCGAGTCGATGGACCCGAGCACGCCCTTCAACAGTTCTCGGTCGGTGGGGCTCACCTTGGGGAACGGCAGGAGGATGTCCTCCTCGATTTCGCCCATGCACAAAGAGCGCATGAAGCTCTGGGTCTTCTTCTCGGCCATGGTGCGACCTCCCGGTGTCGGTTCGGGGACTTAAGGTCGTCTCGCACCGTCTGTCGAGCCGAACACCCCCGGTGAAATGTCCGGCGCCGGACAGCTCGCCGACGTGGCATCATGCGCGGCATGCGCGCGCTTCGACTGTTCGCCGTGTCTTCGGGCCTCGTCGGACTCCTCGGCTGCGACAGCGGCTGGACGTTGAGCCAGTTCACCAGCCGGTCGGTGTCCCTGGTGGCGACGGACGTTTCGGTTCCGGCCTACGACTTGATGCTCGAGTACGACGTGCAGGCGAAGGGCTGCGCCCGCATCGGCGGCGTGCGCGCCACCCAGGACGGCCAGGGCCTGAACGCCTCGGAACGCGGAGGCCCCGGGCCCGACGCCGCTGACGACTGCCCCTTCCCGCGCTGGCCGCTGCTTCGGGGCGCGGCCGACTCGACCTACACGACGTTGAAGCTCGAGGACGGCACCGGGAAGATACAGGCCGTATTCCGCTCTCTGTTCGCCAAGCGCTCGGTTGCCCTAACCTCGGCGCCGACCGGCCGGGTGGGAGACTCAGTTGACGTCGAGCTCCAGCCCATCACCGACACGGCGTCGGACATCGAGGCGTCGTTCCTCGCGAACGGGGCCGCCGCGGTCGACAAGGTGGTTTGGTTCAACGCCACCTCGGGTCAGGCGTCCTTCGAGGGAAACAAGGTGCATGTCACCATTCCGGCCCGGCAGTCCCCGGCCACCGGGAAGCTGACGGTCGCCGCGACGCTCCAGCCGGAGGTCTTCGCGTGCGAGGGCGCAGACAAGTGCCGAACCCAGGCGCTGGTCGTCTCGGTCGAGTCGGCCTTCACCGTGACACCTTGAGAGTCGCCGGGCGGCTCGCTCGGCCCAGATTCGCCCGGCGGTTGCGCCCTTTCCCGCCATCCGGTAGCCATTGGGTTCGACGCATGCGAGGGCGCAGATGGCAGAGCTGAGCTTCGAAGAGGCCGAAGAAGCGCTGGCGGGAGCCGAGGTGGTGCCGCTGGGCGAGGCGAACCTGGCCGAGGCCCGCGAGCTGGTGTCGCTGTGCCTGGCGACGGGGGTGCCCGCGGCCATCGGCAGCGCCGAGGAGTGCCGAGGAAGCTGCGCTCCCGGCGGCTGCGCGCCGAAGGTGCGGATTCTGGTGCGTCCCGCCGACGCGAAGAGGGTGCACGAGCTGTTGCGCGACCGCTGGCTGGAGATGGTCCGCCGCGAGGGTACGCTCGAAAACGCACGGTCCTCGGCCCCGGCCGACCCGGACGGCGAGCCCCCCTGTCCGGCCTGCGGCACCGCGGCGCCGCTGGTCGACGGCGCGTGCAGCGACTGCGGGCTTCAGCTCGAATAACCGCCTCGTCCAGGGGCCCTTTGGCGCAGCTTCGGCCTACCGCTTCGCCGCCCGCTCGGGCCGATGCGTCACCGCCTCGATGGGACGTGGAAAGGTCGCCGGTCCTTGGCAATAGTTCAGGCGCGTGACGACTCGTGCACGAAGAACTGCCGGACCGACCGTGCGGGTGGGGCTGGAGCTGGAGGTGGACGGGCGCGCCGTCCGCATCGAGCGGGCGGTCCCGCGGGGGCCGACGGCTGCCGTGAAGCTGCTGCCCCTCTTGCGTGACCTCTCGGGCGCCATCGTCGCGCGGGCCAGCGCCCAGGCGAGCGCGATGGGGCAGCCCGTCACCTGTCGCGAGGCGTGCGCGGCGTGCTGCCGGCAACTGGTGCCTGTCGGCCGCGCGGAAGCCGAGCGCCTTCGTGAGTTTGTCGCGGCGATGCCCGCGAAGCGGCGCGCCGGGGTGCTGGCGCGGTTTCGCGCCGCGCAGGCCGAGATGCGCTCGGCCGGGCTCGATCGACTGAGAGAGCCGGCGCGAATGTCGGACGGCGAGCGCGCCCGCGACGCGCGCGGGGACTACGGCGCCGTGGGCCTTCTTTACCAGCGAAGCCACATCGACTGCCCGTTCCTGGCGGACGAGCGCTGCGCCATCTACCCCGAGCGACCGCTGGCGTGTCGCGAGCACCTCGTGACCTCGGCCCCGGAGCACTGCGGACGGCCGGAACTGCCGGGAGTCGAGGGGCTCGGAACCGACGGGTTGGTGTTCGAGGCGCTCGCCGCGATCGACGCCCCCGCCGGCGCCGAGCCCGATTGGATTCCACTGCCCTACGCGCTCGAATGGGTTCCAGCGCCGCGGTCCCGTCCGGGCACCGGGCCCGAGTTGTTCCATCGGGCGCTCGCGGCGCTGCGTCCACGCCGATTGGAGCCCGCCGCTTCTTGACTTCGCCCCCGAGGAGTTCGAAGAGTCTCGCTCGCGCGAGGGCTGGCATGGCCGAGGAAGAACCGAAGCGGCCGACAGAGCTGACGCGCCGTGCGGTGCTTGGCGGCGCGGTGACGCTGGTCTGCGCTCCTCCCTTATTGTCCTTCGCCGGGTGCGGTCCCGCCAAGCCGCAAGGCACGGGAGACGGCGGCGCTCAGCTCGTTGACGGCTGGGAGGTACCTCCCGGCACCAAGCTGACGCCGGCGCGCTACGCGCTCCTGTCCGCGGTGTTCGACGCCTTGATTCCCAAAGGGCCCAATTGGCCGGGGGCCGCCGACGCCCACGCCGCGTGGTACCTCGACCAACTACTCGGGGCCTTCGACGTCGACCCGCCGCGCATCTACGCCGGCGGTCCCTACTCGGGCCGCCACGGCGGCGTGGACGGCTTCTCGCAATTCCAGCGGTTGACTCGGGTCGAGGAAATCAGCTGGCGCACCTACCTCGAGGGCTCGAAGGGGTTGCCCGAGCGCGAGTTCAACGGTCCGGTGAAGGGGCTCGACGACCGGCTGGGAGTCTGGCTCGACGCGCTCGACGCCAACGCCCGGAAGAGCGGCTCGGCCTACTCGGCGCTCGGGCTGGAGAAGCGGCGGCGCGCGCTGCTCGACCTGGCGGACACCGACTTCCTCCAGGTGGTGTACGAGCACTGCTGCGAAGGCGCCTACGGCGACCCGGTGTACGGCGGAAACTTCCAACGCCGCGGCTGGGACGCGGTGCGCTACGAGGGAGACCGGCAGCCCTTGGGCTACACCGAGCGCCAGATGTCCCACCCCGAGGAAGGCTAGCGGTGGCGGCCGACTTCGACGTGGCGGTGGTGGGGTCGGGCGCGGGCGGCGGCATCGCGGCCTACGTCCTCGCCGCGCGCGGGTGGAAGGTGGCGCTGCTCGAGAAGGGGCGAAATCCGTACCCGACGCTGGCCGAGCCCGAGCTGCGCGGCTCGCTCTACGGCAACGACGAGATTCGCCAGCGCCGCTCGTTCGGCTTCCAAGACCCGCTCATCGAGCCCCGCGTCTGGGAGTCCGGCGGCACCCGGCGGGTGGACGGGCGGGTGCAGGCGCTCGGCGTCGGGGTGGGCGGAGGCACCGTCTTCTACGACGGCGACTGCCCGCGGGTGCAGCGCACCGACCTGCGCCTCTTGTCGACCTACGGCGCGGTGGCGGGAGCCGACGTGGTGGACTGGCCCCTCGACTACTCCGACCTGGAACCGTTCTACGACGCGACCGAGGCGCTCATCGGCATTCAAGGCCAGGCCGGCGCCGACCCCTTCGCCGAGGCGCGCCGGCCCTACCCGATGCCGCCCGGCTACGCCCCGAAGTCGGGGCTGGTGCTGGCCGAGGCGGCGACTCGAATGGGTTACCACCCGCACCCCATGCCGATGGCGGTGACGTCGATGGGTTTCCGCGGTCGGCCCGAGTGCGTGAACTGCGGCTTCTGCCACGCCGGGTGCCCCATCAACGCGAAGTGCTCGACCGCGGTGACGGTGGTGCGCGACGCGCTCCTGACCGGCAACTGCACGTTGCTCGCCGAGTGCTGCGTCACCGCCATCGACAGCGAGCCCTCGGGCGAGAGGGCCACCGGCGTCAGCTACTTGGACCCGGCGGGTGCGAAGGCCCGGCTGACCGCGCGCCACGTGGTGGTGGCCGCCAACGCCATCGAGACGCCGCGGCTCTTGCTCGAGTCGGCCTCCGCCGCCCACCCGAACGGGCTGGGGAACGGCAGCGGCCTGGTCGGCTGTTACCTGATGTTCCACGTCAATTTCTCTTCGGTCGGCACCTTCGACGACCCGCTGTGCGCCTACCGCGGCCGCATCGTCACCCACGCCCTGGCCGACTTTACCGCGGTGCGCCCGGGCCCTGGGGTGGTGCGCGGCGGCTACGTCGAGCTTGGTGGGCAGCTGCAGGTGGTGGAAGAGGCCGCCGAGTACCCGTGGTTCCTCCACAACGAGCTGATGGGCAGCGGCCGCTACCGGCGGAACATGACGGCGGTGGGAATGATTGGCGAGGACGTGCCGGTGCGCGACAACCGCGTCGAGCTCGACCCGACGGTGAAGGACGTCTACGGCCGGGCCGTTCCGCGCATCATCTACAACCGCCACTCGCACGACCAGCAGGTGGTGGACACCTACCTGCCGAAGCTCGAGGAGATTATCCGCGCTGCCGGCGCCCGAGAGGTCATCTCTGTGGACTTCCAGCTGCGCGACGGCTTCGCCGACACCAAGCACCTGCTCGGCACCACGCGCATGGGGAACGACGCCGACCACTCGGTCACCGACAAGTGGGGGCGGCTGCACGAGCTGGAGAACGTCTGGGTGTGCGACGGCGGCGTCTACCCGACGGCGACCGCCTTCAACCCGACCTTGACCCAGCAGGCGCTCGCCTATCGCACCGCGGCCTTCATGGCGAACCCGGAAGACCCGAGGCCGTGACCCGCGCCTGGCCCCTGTTGCTCGTCGTCGCCTGTGCGCCCCAGGACGCGGGCCTCGCCGATTCGGGCGCGGGCACGCCTCAGCCCGAGGGGCTGGGCACCGACGAGGCGGGCGTCGCCGGCTGCCTCGCCTGCCACACCGGCCTCACCCCGGTGTGGGCGCACCCGTCGTCCCACCGCTTGCTGCTCGGGTGCGCCGGCTGCCATGACACCGTCGCGGGCAACACCGGCCCTGGCCATGCTTCGACGCTGCCCTGCTCGGCCTGCCACAGCTCGGTGTCGCACCCTGCCGGCGCGAGCTGCCTCTCCTGCCACGAACCGCACGGCAGCTCGAACGCCTTCCTGGTGCGCGAGCTGCTCTTGCGGACCGACCGGACGGCGGCGCCAGTGAGCTTCACGAAACCCGAAGGGGCCAGCGCCGACGGCCTGGTCCGCGCGGGCAGCACCGCGGGGCCCGTCGGCTCGGGCCTGTGCGAGACCTGCCACCGGTACACCCGGTACTACCGGCGCGATGTTTCCGGAACCGCGCACCGGACCGACTGGTGCGGCACTTGCCACACCCACGCCGCCGGCTTTCAGCCCGCGCGGCCCTGACCTGGACTGCCGGCCTTTTGCTAGCGTCCCAATCGCTCGCCATGGGGCTCGCCACCGCAGACAGCCCGAGACGACTGACTCCCTACGCGGTCGGAGCTCTAGCGGTCGGGCACCTCATCGCGGGCGTCGCCCTCATTCCGCGGTGGATGTTCTCCAAGTACCCCGACGGGGCAGCGCTGCTCGCCCAGGGGCGGCTGCGGCCCGAAGAGGGCGCGGACATGAGCCCGTTGTACCTGCTGCTCAACGCCGCGCTTCCGCCGTCGGGGGTTCGGGCGCTCCAAGCGGTGTTTGGCGCGGCCGCGGTGTGCATGCTCTACGCCATCGGCAGCCGCCTCCGCTCGCGGTCGGCGGGCCTGGTGGCCGCCGCGCTCTTTGCCGTGGCGAGCCCCATTCTGCTGTACGAAGCGACGTTGGAACCGGACCTCTTGGTGACGGTGCTCGGGGTGGCCGCGCTGCTCTTCCTCGTCCTCTGGGACGGCGATGGGCGCCCGTGGACGTGCGTCGCCGCGGGGGGGGCGGTCGGGCTTTCGGTGGCGCTGCGCCCCTCGGCGGTGCCGTTCGCGCTCCTGGTCATCGCTTGGCTGGCGTGGCGCCCGACGGGTTCGCCGCCGGGTGTTCGATTCCGTCCCGCAGCGCTCTTCGCGGTGGGCGCGCTCGCGGCAATTCTCCTTCCGTTGGGGGTGGTGCGCCTTCGGTTGGGCCCCAGCCTTGCCGCTACCATGAGCGCCGGACAGGTGCTGCACCAGGGCAACCGCCCCGAGTCGACAGGCGTCGGCGCCCAGGTGCCGCAGCTCATCAAGCTCATCGAGTTGCAGGAACGCTCGCCGGAGAAGCCCGACTACACGCACGCGCTGTACAGGCGGCTGGCCCGTGCGGCGGAGTCGGACGCGCTGAGCTCGAACGCTTGCGAGGCATATTGGGCCGAGCGGACCGCCGCCTATGCAGTCCGGCACCCGCTCGACTTCGCGCTCCGGTTGCCCCAAAAACTGGCCTTCTTCACGTTCGGGCCACCGGCGCACGACCTGGCCGAGGTGACGCGCGCGCAGCGGTCGCTGCCTCCATACCTGTTCTTCCGGCTCGATGCGCTCGGGCTGCTCGGGCTGGCCGGGGCGGCGGCGTGCCTGCTTCTGAGGTGGCGTGCGGCCTGGGTGTTCATCTACGCGGGCGGCGCGCTCGCGGTGGTGCTCGTGTTCTATGTGACCAGTCGCTACCGTCTCCCCATCGCACCGGCCTGGTGCCTCTTCGGCGCCTTCTATCTCGACGCCGCGGCGCGGTCCTGGCGCGACAAGAGGACAGTGGCGATACTCGGGCTGTCAGCGCTCTTCGTCTTCGCGATCTGGACCGCGAGCGGCGGGGTCCGAGACGCCTCGCGGCTCATTGAACGGGGTGGCGACGCTTCGGCGCTGTCTGCGGCACTCGAAAATGCGCGCGTCTCGGGCGATCTGGCCGCGGCCACCCGTATCTTCGCCGACACCCAGGCCGCCCAGCCTTTCACCCTGCTCACCCGAAATCTGAGGGGTATTCCGACCGACGACCCGCGGTTGGCAGCTCAGTCCATGCGGACCGCGGAAGCCGCGTATGGCAAAGCGACCAAGGCCGATGCCCTGTTACTCGCGGTGCTGTTGCAGCGGGCCGGCCGGTGCGATGCGGCGATCGCGCTGGCCAATGGGCTCGAGGTCGCGCGCTACCGGACTTCCGTCTTCGACCGGTCCGTCGACCCGGCGCTGGTCTCGATGGAGTGCCTGCTTTCCAAGGGAGACCGTACCGGGGCGTTCGGCCACGCG
>JAHFDQ010000008.1:25490-30342 GCA_023248915.1 Archangiaceae bacterium
GCCACGCGGTGAGGTCGCTCGAGAACCGGGCAGGTACGCTCGACGGCCTGGCTTCCGCGATTGCCGGAGCGAGCGCGCAGCCGGACCTGGCGGCGGGGCGCCTCGCCGGTTGGGAAGACGAGCTCCGACAGCTTCACGACCCACTGAGCGCCCACTACGCGCTCTCCCGCGCGAGAAATCTCTGGGGTGATTACGACGCGGCGCTGAAGGACGCCGACTTCGTGCTGGCGAAACTCCCCGAGGCAGCCGTCGCCCGCTACGAGCGCGCGCGGGCGTTGGCGGGCCTCGGCCGAGACGGCGAGGCGGCCCGAGAATACGAAGCGACGTTGAAGGCGTTTCCGTCGCACGCGTGGCCGACCGAGCCCTTCGACGCGCTCGTCGGCCGGACTATTGACGCGTTGGACCACGCCCCCGACGGGCTGTGGCTGGCCATCGAGCACTCGGTTCGCAAGGGCCGGTTCGACCAGGCCCGGGCGCTGGCGGCGCGCGCGCCCGAGCTGTGGCCGGCCGGAGTGCCCCCGGACGTCGAGGCGGAGCGCGCGTACCTGGCGACGGTGCGGTCCGAGCCGGAGCAGGCGCTCGGCGAGTGACGGGAACGCCGGAACCCGAAGGGTCGTCGGGTCCGGCCAAGTCCGGTGGAGTAGGGTCGCCCGGGTGGAGCACGGTCGGAAGCAGCACCGGTGGGCGCCGTGGGTCGTCGCGGGGCTGTGCGCGGCGCCTGCGATGGCTTCGCTACCGTTCCTCGACGCGCCCGTCGGACAGTCCGAACCCTCGCTCAACTTCAGCATCTGGAGCCTCGGGGCGCGGGCGCTGCTCGAGCGCGGCCCGGTGGAGGCGAAGCTGGGCGCGGTCGTCGCTCCCTACCCGGGCCGCGGCGATGGCGTCTACGCGCATCACCCACCGCTGGCGGTGTGGCTGTCGGTGCCGCTCACCGCGCTCAGGGCGCCGGCGTGGGCCTTCCGGCTGTTCGCCGTGGCCGTGGCGGTCGCGAGCCTCGCGCTCTTGTATCGGTGGCTGTGCCTGGAAGTGGACGGCCAGAGCGCTGTCTGGGGGCTCGGGGCCGCCGCGCTCTGCGGCTACGCCCTCGTCGACGCCCGCCTCTTCACCACCGTGACGCTCTGCACGCCCCTGTGGCTCTTGCTGCTCATTGAGCTGCGCCGAGCGAGCGGCCCACCCTCCCCGTTCGGGCCGGGTGGGGTTGAGGGCGGACCGGGCTTTCGTCCCGAAGCGAACAGCCCACTCAGACCGAGCGGAGTCGAGGGCAGCGCGCCGACCGCCGCTCGCCCGGCCGCGGCGGGACGGACCCTCGCGACTGCCCCGGGCGCCGAGGTCAGCCACGCCCGGGTGTCGGCCCTGGTGTGCCTGCTCGTCTGGAGCTCATGGGACGGGGTGCTCGCCGCGGCGGCCGCGAGCGCGTACCTGGTCGTGACGCGCCGAGCCTGGTGGGTGCTCGGGGCCTTCGGCGGCGCGCTGGCGCCGCTCGTGCTGTACCTGGTCTGGGCGAACGGCGGGCCGAACGAGCTCGTGCACCAACTCGCGTACCGGGCGGCGAACGAGGGCGGGGCGCAGACGTTGGCCACGCAGGTCCAGTACCTGGCGATGGGCCTGGGCCCGCTCGGGCTGGTGCTGCTCTTGACCTCGCCGCGCTTCAGACGGCAGCCGCGGCTCTGGCTGGCGTTCGTGCCCGGGCTGGCGATGGTGTTGCTCTTCCGCCAGGGCGCCAACCACCACGCCTTCTGGGGGCACAACCTGTTGGTCCCGCTCGGGTACGTCGCCGCCGCCTACGCCGCGCGAGTCGGCACCGCCGCCATCCTGGTGCCGGCGCTGGCCGCGCACGCCGCCTCGGTGGTGCCGTTCGCGTGGCTCGAGCTCGAGCGCCAGCGCGGGCTCGACGAGGTGGGCAACCAGGTGGCGAAGGTCGCCCGCGACCGGCCCGCCGGCGCGCTGGCGATGTTCGACTGGCAGGCGTTTCACCCGTACGTCACCTGGCTGGCGCCGGAGTTGGTTCCCGAGGTGGTGACGTCGGTGCGCGGGCTGGACGAAGTGAGGTGGCGCAACGAGCTGCCGGTGCTGGTGCACGTCGAATTCCTCGAACGGCTGGGCTGCGCCCCGCTGCCGGCGCACGATGGGGCGCGCTGGACCGAAGCCTCGCCCGAGCAACTGCGCGCCGCCTGCGCGGGGCGCTGACGCCGGCTCCCGGCGGGCTCCGGAGCGCGGCCTCGGGCGACGGACCGCCCCGATTGGAGTTTCGCTCCCGGAGCGGCGTATAAGGCGCCGCGAAGCGCGGCCTCTTGCCGGCCGAGTCTCGCCCTCTGAGAGGTTGTATGCATTTCCATCGCCGGACGCAGTTCGCGACGCTCGTCGCCTTGGCGGCCGTCGTCGCCGGTTGCCAGTGCTCGGCCCCCCCGGTGAAGGAAGGGCTGAAGCCCGAGGGAGTCGCCTGCGGCGACGACGCCGAGTGCGAGACCGGGCTGTGCGACGCCTTGCCCGGTGCAGTGAAGCTCTGCATGCGCAAGTGCATCGCGGGGTGCCACGACAACGAGGTCTGCTCGGTCCTCGGCGTCGAGCGCTTCGGCTGCGTGCCCGAGCGGGCCGGCCTATGCCAGCCCTGCGCCCGGGACTCGGACTGCCCGTACCTGGCCGACCGCTGCCTCACCCTCGGGGCCGAGCAGTTCTGCGGCCGAGACTGCAGCTACGACGGCACCTGTCCCGACTCGTTTAGGTGCTCGGAAAGCACCACCGTCGACGGCACCCTGGTGACCGGCCAGTGCCAACCCATGAGCGGCACCTGCGAGTGCACCTCGCTGAACGGAGGCCAGGAAGTGCCGTGCCAGGAAGTGAACTCGTTCGGCACCTGCGTCGGAAAGAGGCGCTGCATTCCCCCCGCGGGCTATGGCCCGTGCAGCGCCCGGGTTCCCGCCGTCGAGGTGTGCAACGGCGTCGATGACGACTGCAACGGAAAGTCGGACGACGAGCTCGGCGAAACCACCTGCGGGCTGGGCATCTGCCTGCGGACCGTCGCCAACTGCGCCAACGGCGAGGCTCAGACGTGCCGGACGGGCGACGCGGGCCCCGAGGTTTGTGACGACCTGGACAACGACTGCGACGGCGTCCCGGACAACGGCTTCGACAAGCAGAGCGACGTGATGAACTGCGGCGCCTGCAACCGGGCCTGCGCGTTCTCCAACGGCGACCCCTACTGCGACGCCGGGCAGTGCCAGCTCGGCCCGTGCGAGCCGGGCTTCTGGGACCTGGACGGCAACCCCGCCAATGGCTGCGAATACGCCTGCACCGCCAGCAACGGCGGCGTCGAGGTCTGCGACGGCCTCGACAACGACTGCGACGGCCTGGTGGACGAGGGCTTCAACCTCAACACCGACCCGCTGAACTGCGCCAGCTGCGGCCACGCCTGCAACGTCCCAGGCGGCACTGTGGCGACCTACGGCTGCTCGGCGAAGGTCTGCACCATCGCGGCCTGCGCGACTGGCCGCGCCGACTGCGACCAGGTGTACGCGACCGGGTGCGAGGTGGACACTACCGGCTCGCTCGCGCACTGCGGCGGCTGCAACCAGCCCTGCGCGACTCCCCACGCGATTCCTGTTTGCTCGTCGAGCCAGTGCGCGATTCAGCTGTGCGACCTGGGCTGGAAGGACTGCGACGGCCAGGTCGCCGACGGCTGCGAGGTGGACAGCCGGTCGGACGTGAACCACTGCGGTGCCTGCGGCAACGTCTGCGGCTTCGCCAACGCGAACGCGTCGTGCGCGAGCTCGACCTGCGGCTTCACCTGCAAGCCCGGGTTCTGGGACCTCGACGGCAACCCTGCCAACGGCTGCGAGTACGCCTGCCCGGTGGGTTCGGACAGCGACCCGCTGAACTGCGGAAGCTGCGGCTTCGTGTGCAGCGTGCCCGGGGGCACCGTCGCCACCTACGCCTGTCCGGCGAAGTCGTGCGCCATCGCCACCTGTGCCACGGGCCGGGCGGACTGCGACCTCACCTATGCCGACGGCTGCGAGGTGGACGTCCGCACCGACGTCAGCAACTGCGGCAGCTGCGGGCACGTCTGCAACGTGGCGGGCGGTTCGGTGACCGCCTACAGCTGCGTGGCGCAAGTCTGCGGCATCGCCGCCTGCGCTCCGGGCCGGGCGGACTGCGACCTGGTGTACTCGACAGGGTGCGAGGTCGACACCACCAGCTCGGTGTCGAACTGCGGCGGCTGCAACCAGCCGTGCGCCACTCCCCACGCGACGCCTACCTGCTTCCAGAGCCTGTGCCGGGTGCAGAGCTGCGACACGGGCTGGAAGGACTGCGACGGAGACGTCGGCAACGGCTGCGAGGTGGACAGCCGGTCGGACGTGAACCACTGTGGCGGCTGCGCCATCGCGTGCAGCTTCGCCAATGCCGATGCCTTCTGCTCCAACTCGGCGTGCGGCTTCACCTGCAAGCCCGGGTTCTGGGACCTGGACGGCAACCCGGCCAACGGCTGCGAGTACGCCTGCGCCGTGGCGTCGGACAGCGACCCGTTGAACTGCGGAAGCTGCGGCCACGTGTGCAACGTCGCGGGAGGCACCGTGGCGTCCTACGCCTGCCCGGCGAAGGCGTGCGCCATCGCCAGCTGCTCGCCCGGTCGGGCCGACTGCGACTTGGCCTACGCCGACGGCTGCGAGGTAAACCTGCGCGTCGACGCCGCCAACTGCGGCAGCTGCGGGCACGTCTGCAACGTGGCCGGTGGCGCGGTGGCGGCGTACTCGTGCGCCGCGGAAGTTTGCGGCATCGCTTCATGCACACCAGGCCGGGCCGACTGCGACCTGGTGTACTCGACAGGGTGCGAGGTGGACACCACCAGCTCGCTGCC
>JAHFDQ010000556.1 GCA_023248915.1 Archangiaceae bacterium
GGAACTGGGCGGCGCTGTACGGGCTCGGAGCGGGCCTCGGGTTGCACGAGGCGGTCGGAATCACCGTCACCCGCGCGCACATTCTCGGGCTGCAGGCGCAGCTCAGGGCGGGGCTGCGCGCTCGCGGCTTCGTGCCCAACGCGCCGGACGACGCCGCGCGAGGCAGCGGCATCTGCGTGGTGCCGGTTCGAGGCGACGCGCTGAGCGCAGTCCGCGCGCTTCTCGGTGAAGGGGTGGCCGTCACTCCGCGCGGCGGAGGGGTTCGCCTGTCGACCCATGTCTTCAACGACGCCGAGGACGTCGCGCGGGCGTTGGCGGCCATTGACCGGTTGGGGCTGAAACCAGGGTGAGCTCGGGGTGTGACCCTTGGTATCGTGCGCCCCGTGCGCGAGCCGGTCGTGCGATGGAAGGTCGGAGTCGAGATCGAGCTGGTCGCCCCCGTCGGGTCGAGCCGCCTCGCGCTGGCGCGCCGGCTGGGGCGCGCCTTCGGCGGCAGCGTCAAGCCGAAGTTCTTCCGGGACGCCGAACCGACGCCGCTCGAAGGGAAGGGCTACTTCTTCAACCTGACCCGCGGCTACGAAGTCAGGCGAGCCGGCCGGTCACTGGTCCAGTTCCTGGACGACATCACCCTGCAGCAGGACCTCGATCGCCAGAAGCCGCCGGCTCCGGGTTGGTACCGGGTGCTGTCGGACGACGCGCGATTGATCGGGCTCGCGCAGCGGCGGTGCGACCCCAGGGCTCCGCTGAGCCGGGTGCTGTCCCCGTTAGTCGCCTTGTTCGGAGCACGGACCGAGCGCTTGGCCGGGCGCATGGTGAAGCTCAGTGACGCGACGGGGGCGCCGCTCTTCCTCGCCTGCCCGCTGCCCGGCGAACGCGAGCGCGCCTGCGAGATCGTCACCGCGCCGATGTCCCACCGCCACGCCGCGACGCTGGGCATGGTGCTCGGCGCCGCGCGCGAGCTCGGCTTCCAGGCGCCGGTCGAGGGAGCCACCCACCTTCACTTCGACGGGCGGCGCTTTCTCTCGGCCAGGGTGCTGCGCAACCTGGTGCTGCTCGTGCACCCGCGGCGAGAGCTCTTCCGGGCGCTGCTCGGCACCAACCCCGCCTGCCTGCGACTGGGGCCGTGGCCTGACAAGCTGGTCGAGCTCGTCGCCCCCCGGCGGTTTTCGCGCCTGCCCTGGTCCGAGGCCCGGGCGCACCTGGCGTCTGCAGGGGCGTCGAAGTACTGCGACCTGAACCTGGTCAACCTGGTGCGGCAGACGCCCGAGAAGCTGACGCTCGAGTGGCGAATCCTCCCCGTTCACCTCGAGGTCGGGCCAATACTCGACGCGGCGGTGCTGTTCGAACGGATGCTCCGCTGGGCGCTCTCTTCGCGCGCCTCGAATGTCTCGCTGGGCCCCGCGCTGGCGCCGACGCACTCCAACGCCCAGGCGTTGTTCGATTGGGTTCGCCTCCCGGCACAGGTTGCAGCCCGGCTACTCTCGGGCATGAAAGAGCCCGCGCTCCGGGAAGAGCGCGGGCCCGTGAAGCAGAGCCGAAGCAGCGCCTAGTCCAGGCCGACCTTCTGCTTGAACGCGGCGTCTGTGGGGGCGTCGAAGACCAGGTGCGCGTGCATTCCGCCCAGCGCGTGGACGTAGGACGGCAGCGACACTTCGATCTGCGCCTTGCCGTCAGCGCCTTTGGACAGCGCGAAGCCATTGGCGATGCCTTCGGCGAAGGTCGCGGCCTCGGGCTGGTACAACTCGCCTTCAGGCAGGCGGTTGAGCTGGTCTGTGGCGACCGCGACGATCGAGTCGAACTGCGCCTTGGTGAGCAGCTTGTCGAGGGTGAGCTGCTTCCCGGTCTTCAAATCGAACACCCGGACGTCGGTGCCGTTGTTCGGGTGAGCGCCGCCGCTGTAGCTGCTGTAGTTGCCCCGCACCGACACCGTCTTGCCGGCGCTCCCGGCGTAGCTGTAGTTGGTATAGCTGGACCGTTCGGGCATGACGAACTCTTCGAGCCGCTGGCCGGGCTTGAATTCGTCGTGGAAGTCCGCCTTGGCCTGTTCGAGAACCGCGGCATTGGGCCCGATGAGGTTGCGCGTCTTGCCGTCGGGGCCCTTGGCGGTGATGGACTCGGACTCGTAGTCGAAGTCGGCCTTCTTCCCGTCCGCGAGTGGCACCGATTCCTTGTAGTTCAATTCCTTGGTCGAGAGCTTGTAACCGGCGACGGTGGGGAACTTCTGATCGGCACCGACTTCTTCGATGGCCGACGACTTCAGCTCGAGCAGCCCCTGAACCGGGGGCCGCAGCGAGGCGAGCAGTTGGTCCACCTTGGGCTTGCCCATGTCGAGCAGCTTCTGACCGATTGAGGCCTTGGCGGTGTTGGTGTCGATGCCCCAAGCCTTCGCGACAGCCTGAGCGTCCGCGTAGGTGTAGGTCGTGAGAAACTTGCCGACGGCCGCGTCGGTGTCGCTCTGGCCCGCGGGCTTCTTGGCATCAGCGATGATGTTCGCGACGTAGGCTTGGCCCATTTGCGGGTCGCGCAGCTTGTCGCCGAGCATCACCATCGCGTCGTTCTGGCTCATGTGCCACGCGGTCGCGACCGCCGCCGCGTCCGCGGGAGTGAACTTCGCGAGGAAGGCGCGCTTCAGCGTCGTGCGGTCGCCGTTGACCGGATTCCAACCGTTGGCGGTGCGTCCGACCTCGCCGCCTGGGGCCGCCGGGGCCGCGGGCCTCCGGCCGTCAGGGCGGCTGGGACTGGGGACTGCGACAGGCTGGGTTCCGATGCGAGAAGCCATTGAGCGTCCTTTCGGGTGGGGCCGACCGGCAGAGAGGAGCGAATCGTGCCTCGGCGGATCTTCGAGGTCAACGCGAGCGCGGCAGAAATTCCGAGTCGAGTGGCGCCTCTCTCACGTCGCGAGAAACCTCGCCAGGCGTCACGGAGAGGGAAGGAGCCGCAGCACCGTCGCGCCCGTCTGGGTCGACACGTGGAGCGCCGGCGGGTTCACCATCAGGTCGAGTTCGAGGCGGTGCACGTGATCGTCCGGCAACCACGTGGGGCCGCGCAGCGCCGCCATCGTTCCCGTGGCCGGGTCCCACAGCGTCACCCCCGAGTTGGGCGAGCCGATCGCCAGGCGGCCGTCGGGTAGGGCAACCAGGTCGCGGACCAATGGTTCCTGAAGGCCTAGGTCGCCGACGGCTGCGTAGGGGGTGAAGTGGTGGCCGTCCCAAGCAGCGAGGCCGTAGGCGATGGCGGGCGTGCCGTAGGTCGAGCCGCTGGCGAACCAGACGCGTTCGTCGGGGGCGACGGTCACCGCGCTGAGCGCGACGGGGTCGCCTTCCAGCGGCACGCGAAATACCGGCTCGTTGATGAAGCCCTCGCCGTTGGGCGCGCTCGGGTACGGGTCGCCGAAGGCCGCGGCGTAGGTCAGGTCTCCTCCCCGGCTGTACCAGTCGTGGAGCGAGGCCGACCAGCGGATAGCGCCGCCCGTCCACCGGCCGGCGACCCAGAGCGTGCCGTCGGTCGCGAGCGCCAGGCCGTTCCAGTCGCCCATGCGCTGGTTCGAGCCGGCGGGCCCCGCCGAACAAGGAGCGTGGAAGCAGACGTGCGGGTGGAGGTGGTCGGCCATGTACTCTTGGTAGACGTTGTCGGGCCACTCGTCGCCGACCGGCTCTCGAAACAGGTCCGGGCGGAGCAGGGCGATGCCGTGGTTCGCTCCGACGTAGAGCTCGTGCGGGTGGACGAAGTGATCGAAGAGGAGCCGGTGGACGGTGCGGTCATGCCACCACTGCATGCCGTGATCATTGGTGACGAGATCGATGCGGTCGACCGTCAGGGTTCCGTCCGCGGCGGCGCGGACCCGGTCGAGCTTGCCCGCGTGCCGGTTCGGGTCGAACCAGTCGTAGGTGCCTTGTTGGGGGCCGGCGTACCCCACGAAGACCTCGCCCGGGCCTCCGCCGGCGATCTCG
>JAHFDQ010000161.1 GCA_023248915.1 Archangiaceae bacterium
CGACGCCGTGCGGCGCACGCTGCGGGGGCTGCTCGACGCCAGCGCGGCGCTCACCAAGGACCCGAGCCCGGCAGCCAGAATTCTCGGCGAGGCAACTCCGGCACTCGGCGACCCGCTCGAAGCGGTGAAGGCCGTCCCGCCCGCGTCCCTGAAGGACAACCTGGCCTTCTTCGGCCTGGCGGGCGAAGCGCCGGTCACCTACGACGAGCTGTACCGAAGCGCCTCGGCGCTGGCGGTGAAGCTGGGGCTCGCCGCCCGGCCCGTGCCCGCGGACGAAACGAGAGACCTCGGGCCGCTGCGCTACGTCGCCGAGGCGCGCGGGCCGTAGCCGCCGGGAACTTTCGCTCCCGTCGTCAGCAACTTCGGTCTCAGGCGCCGCCGGGAAGCGCCCTCTTCATGAACTCATCGAACATTGGGACCGTGAAAGCGGTGTCACCATGCTGCGGGCTGAAGAGCATCCCCTTCTTGATGAGGCCGTCTCGAAGCGGCGCGACGGCTTGGGTCTTCGTCTTCAGCTGCCTGGCGATGTCGCCTGAACGGTGTGGTCCCTGATCTCCTCGGGCCCCAGAGGCGGCTACCGTCCCAGCACCGCGGCGGCGTCGAACAAGGTGACGCCTTCCACTTCGCGAGGCAGCGATTCGTGGCTCGGAACGAAAAGCCCCCAATGCACCTGAACGCCTTCGGGCAGAGGCGGAAGAGCGCGCTGCTTCATCGTGCGGACAATCGCCTCGACCTTCGCTCGGGAAACTTCCCGGGACCACTTGCACTCTCCCAGAAGCACGTGCCGACGGTCGGCAGACACCGAGGCTACGTCCCACTCGGCGCCCGTCGTCTCGCGGCTCACCCAGTGTCTCCCGGCGGGCTCCCACTCGAGGTCCAGGTGGCCGAGGCGATGCCAGTGCAGCCGGCACAGCTCTTCCCACATCGCGGCAGCGTGGTGGCGCAGCGCCTTGCGGGCATCGCCGCGAGCGGCGCTGACTCCGAGATTCAGCCCGCTCAGGTGGGGGCGAACGCACGAGTACCAAAGAGCGAGAAACGGATCTGCCACACGGTAGAAGGAACGCCGGCCTCCAACCTCGGGCCGCCCTCTCGAGAAGTCATAGGGCGCCTGGCGTTCGACCAGCCCGAGCTCGACCAGGTGCCGCAGCGGCTTGGCGAGCGTCGTTTCCTTCACGGCCAGCCGCCCGGCCAGCTCTGAAGACCGTCGCACCCCGCGGCCGACCAGCTCGCAGACCGCGCGTTCGAGGCTGGCCGCCTCTTCGTCTCGTAACACCCGGTCGGCCTCTTCGTGCAAGACGCCGTGCGGCGAGAGCACCAACCGGTCAATCGCATCGGCGACGGTCGAGTACCTTCCCTCACAGAAGAGCTCCCAGTATCGCGGCACACCTCCGAATGCGGCCCAACCCTCGACGGCCGAGATGGCGTCGGGCAGGCCCAGCGCTCCTTGAATCTCGGTGGCGGGAAGTGGCGCAAGCCGCAAGCTGAGCTGCGCCCGGCCGAACAGGGGCGCGGCCGAGCCCAGGACCAGGCCCTGCATCATCCGTTGGCTCGAGCCACAGAGAACCACCGGCACCCGGCGGTCTGAAGCTTCGAGCATCGCTTGAAGCACCGAGGGCAGCTCGGGGGCCGGCAGCACCCAATAGGGAAACTCGTCCAGGACGAGAGGCCGCTTTCCCGAAGGCCACTGCCGAGTGAGCGCCGCGAACAAGGCGCGCCAGGACGGGTAGGTGGCGTCGCCAAACCCGGGCAGAAGAGGTTGCAGGTCGTCGGCCAACGCTGCGCGCTGTGAAGCGGGCGTTCCTTCGGTCGCCTGCACGTACCAGCCGTCCACGTTTTGCAGCCAGCGGCGGAGCAAGGCCGTCTTTCCAAGCCGACGCCGCCCGTGAATCACCGCCAGACGGGGGCGGGCAGATCCCCAGGCGGAGAGGGCGGCGAGCTCGTCGCGTCGGTTCCAGAAACGCCCGTCACGACTATTCTCCAAGGAAGTATTCCGCATGTAATAGTTATAACGAAAGACGGCGGCGGACGAAACCGGGGCCTACAAGGCCACGTCGAAGCATCTCTCCTCGGACACGCGCCTCGCCTTCGCCGACTCCTGCGCGGCCGGGTCCGCCGTTGCTTCCACGGCTGCCCACACTCCGAGCAGCCGCTCTCCCATGCCGTCGAGCGCCTTCCGCGGGTCTTCAAGTCGGGACAAACGCCGATCTTCCCTCGCCGGGCAAGTAGAGGGCGCTCCCGCTGAGCGGGTGGGGTGCTGGTGCGGTCGAGGTGGGTGACCGACTCCGGCGTACCCGGGGCGGCGAAGTCGAAGGGGACTTGCTCCGGCTCCGGCGGAACCTCATCGGCCGTGGGCGGTGGTCTCCAGAAGGGCAACGCCGCGGGAGCGGCGGACGGAGACAGAAACTGTGCGGGCGGTTCTTGGTCGTCGACCGCGACGCCGAGGCGCTTCTTTACGTTGAGCGCTTTTCACTCGAGGCCCGGCAGGTCCCGGATGATCGTCTGCATCGCGGCGTCGTCGGTGAGGAGTTCGGGGGCGATGTCCCCGGCGCCGTTGAGCCGTTCGAGGAACTCGAGCTCGTGGGCCGCAAGAGGGAGCACAATTGCGAGCCGCTCGCGACATTCAGCGACGAGCTTGTCGAGCCAGGTCGTAACCTCGCCGCGCGCGGGCGCGAGATCAGAGCGGAGCATCGGCACCAGGTCGCGCGGCGCGTCCGCCGGGTCCCCCTTCACGTCCCCGGGCGACACCGCCCGCCAGTCCTTTCGGTTCATCCCACTGTAGACGACGAACGCGAGTCGAAGGCGCGCAGGATCGAGATCAGCCGCGACAAGGAGCCGATGGGCGTCGAAGATGTCGCGGTTGGCGCTCCGCGCGAGCAGCGCCGCCAACTTTCCCGCGCACAGCGAGCATCGCCTCGCGGTCAGCCGCGCCGATGTAGTTGAGATCGATGTCCACCGACAGGCGCGGTACGTCGAAGTAGAACAGGTTGAGCGCGGTGCCGCCCTTCAATGCGATCCGAGTCTTCAGGAACGGATGGCTGTTCAGCGCGTCGAGAACGGCGATCAGACGGAAGACCTTCTCGAGCTGTTCGCCGCCGAAGCCGGTCGACGCCACCTCGCGTGACAGATCTTGCGGGGTCAGGTTCATGCCACCTCTGCCCAGGTCCGGTTCACTACGCGTTCGGGTACCACGAGGTTCCAGCGAGTGAGAAGCTTGCCCGGCTCACGCTTGCCACGTTCCAAGTACATCGGCTGCGATGGTGCGTGCTCCTGGAGGCGCTTGAGATGGCTCTCCTCGAGCATCAGCTCCTCTCGGTGCTGCTCGAGGAAAAAGCCGACCTTCGCCACCGTGACGGCCGAGCCCAGCTTCAGGGCGTAGTCGGTGACCGCGTCGACGTCGAAGAACTCCACCGACTCGAGCGAGCGCCAGATCTCCTCCCAGCCTCCACCGTGGCGAGGAGCATCGAGCACGTCCACGAGCGTCCGCTCGAGCGTGGTCACGCGTACCGGTAGGCCGTTGCGCGGGACCTCGACGAGGCCTCCCCCCAGATCCGGCAGCCTGCGCAACGAAGGAGGCACCGGGACGGGGACGAACTCGGTGCCGCGGAACTCGAACGGCTTTGCGCGCGTGCAGGTCAGGTACGTGACCCGGCGCGAGAGCGAATGGGCCCGGCCGTGAAGCTGCAGCGCCGCGTGGTAGGAGATCACCGCGTCCGGTGCCAGCCGGCTCGCGAGGAGAAACGGGTCGACCTGCAGATTCTCTGCGGAGCCGCCGCGGGGCACGACCGCGTACAGGCCACGACGGACGTGCAGCAGATGCCCAGCGCGGACGTGCTGCTGGAGGACCGCCTTGCTCGCCGTGGGCTTGCGCGCGGCGCCCTCTCGGTGCGCGGACGCGAAGTCCTCGAACCGGAACACGGGATGGGTGGCAAAGTAGTCGATGGGCTTCATTGTCTTGCCGTTCGTCTCCAGAACGCCAATATATTATGATACCTGTGGGCATTAACGGCAAGTACGTAGCTCGACGTTACTTGCCGTTCATCTCTACAAGGCGAGTAAATGGTCCGTTCATCGGAGATAAACGGCAAGTATGTGCGTCCGTCTAGTGGCTAACATACTGGATTAACTATGGCACTCTGGTTGCCGCCATGGCAACCCCGCCAGGTGAGCCCGAGGACTTCCCGGGCCAGCCCGATGTCGGTGACGAACACCGTCACGCGCATTCGCCCGCCGCAGCGCTCGCAGTCGAGAACGTCAGTCTGAAATGTCCTCTTCATCAACTCCGCCCACGATTACCTGTGGCGCTCTGGCGGCTCGGGCGCACCTTGCGGGGCGGCGAAGTCGAAGGGGCCTTGCTCCGGCTCCGGCGGAACCTCCTCGGCCTCATGCTCCGGAACGATGCGCGCTCGCAGCCTGGCGATGAGACCCAACCGACCGAAGCAGCGGCACTGCTGCGAGTGCCGCAAGATGTACACGCCGGGCCGGTCATCGGCGAAGACGCAGAAGAGCTGCTCGAAGGTGTGCCGAGGCGAGCGGCGTGCACAGCAGGCTCGTGAGGACGGTCGGCGTCGGGTCCGAACAGATCTCCGGAGCCGACGAGGTGGGTTCCGGAACCGGGGGCTAAAGAAGCCGCGAGAGGCTGCGCGGCTTCACGACAGGCCTATCCAGGCCTACGGGCGAACGCCCAGGGCCCTGTTGGTCCGGTTGGCGTCGAGCCCTTCAGCGTCCCAGTAGCCGCCCACCCACGTCAGCGTCTCGTCGTGCTCCTCGTGCTTGGGATCCGTCAGGATCTCCAGCAACCGCTCGTAGCCGCCAGTCCCGCCGCAGTCTTCCGGCGGGCAAGCCCTCGCGCCGCCGATGCAGAGCGGTAGGGTCTGGCGCCTGTCGGGCTCCAGCGCCTCAGCCACCAGGATCTGGTGATGCCAGGAGTCCCCGAAGTCGTAGAGGTACAGCAGGCGCTGCCCCACGCCGACGAGCTGGTCCAGGTGGATCCGGCGCTCGTCTTCTACGTCGGGACCGTCCTCCTCGTTCATCCTGATGTCACCGATGAGGCGGTCACGGATCTCGAACTGGTGCAGGTGGCTGTTCGTCCACCCGAACGCCGCCTGGAGGACCGTGTGCAACTTGCCGAGAGCAATGTTCGAGGGCACGAGGAGGTCGCGCCAGATCGGCGGGTTGGTGTCCTGCAGAATGACCTTCAGGTGGAAGACCTTTGTCGGCTTGGACCTGGCGCGGGGCATGGGGGGAGTCAACCAGGACTTCGGGACGGCAGCAATGTGGCGGTGCTCAACGCGAGCCCATGCTTCTGCACGGCGAGCGTCGCCGGCGTGAGTTGAGGAGTCGCGCCATTGCCGTCAGAAATGCTCTTCTTGCAAGCCGGGCACGTTCCGTCGGATACGAAAATGGCCGTGTGGCAGTGCGCGCATTCCAGCATTTGGCCCACGACAACCCCCTATGGTGGACAGCGTCACTTGTTCTCGACCATTGGATTCTTGGTGCGAGCCTAGCGTAAGCGGGAGAGCCCGGCTCTGCCGTGGATGCCGCGACAGTGTGACGATTCCAGGAGGCATCTCAGCGAAAGATTCCCTACCCTGTCGCGAAAGGCGGGCCGTGCCGCGCCCAGACGCGGACTGGAATACGATCGAGGAGTTCGCGCTCTCGTTTGACGGCTACCGCGCGCTGGGCGAAAGGTGCGCGAAGATCGCTCCCGACAGCGGGAAGACGACGTCTCGGGCGAGGTTCCGTGTTTGCGGCTCGCCAATCGTCCAAACCTCCTATAGAAGCCGGGCCGCCCGCGAGGGGGTGACGCAATGCTACAGCCGATATTACCGAACTCACCGCTCTCGGAAGTCGCCGCTGAGGTGCGGTTCCACGGAAGCCTCGCTCTTCTAGGGGAATGGGGCGCGCTGCAGAAGAATCTTCGAGCCGAGTTTCCGAAGCTGTTCGTCCCTGGCGCGGTGGTCGGAACCTCCCCCCTACTGCAGCACGTTCGACTGGGCTCTGCGGACGACAAGACGTTCGTCTTGCTCGCCGTCAATGCCATCGCCGTAGCGACGAGCGACTACTCCGGGTTCGACAGCTTCAAAGGGCTCGTCCAGCGAGTCATCAAACTGTTCCACGAGCAGTGCTCGGCGGGGCCGATGACCCGCTTCGGGCTCCGCTATGTGAACGACCTGCCGCCCGGCTATCCTGCCGACGCCGACTCGGGTGATTTCCACCCGGCCTTAAAGCTCGGTGTGCGCTCATGGCCGGCGCGCTCGCCGAAGTTCGTAGGCCAGCCGCAACTGGTGCTGGATGAAGAGCGGAATGGGCTTCAACTTCGGGTTTCGATCTCGACTCCCGAGGTTCGGGTTCCAGAGATTTTGGTCGGTGGCGACCGGCAGAAGCTTCGATTCGCATTTCAGCCCGGCACCCGTTTTGACCTGGACGCTAGTCGAACAACGGAACTTGCCCTATCTCGGCTAGGTGCTTTTCTAGATGCGGGACACGAAGCCATTGAGGAGATCTTCCTCGGGGCGATCACTCCGAGCTACCATGGTTATCTTAGAGGATAGTGATGATTGATTTCGGCGCCTCACCTTCCGCACTTATCGACGTCGATCGCCAAGCGTGCGAGCGGTTGCTCGCCAAATCGCGAAGCGTCGGCACCGCGGCTGATGAAGACTTGAGTTCTTGGGACCAACGAGCGGTCGTCTACCTGAACGCATACAGGAGCGGACGCCGGGAACATCGGTTTCCATTCCCACTGAAGATTCAGTTCGAGCCGGGTGAGGAGGGGGTCATCGCATTCGCTCCAGCTCTTCAGGTTGCCGGAACTGGAAAGGACACCGGCGCTGCAGTCGCTGACCTCATCCACATTAGCCGAGCGCTGGTCGACGAGTTCGCCGCCACGAGGCGGAGCAACCTGCATCCAAGCGCAGTGGCGAAGCTCAGGCGCCTGCGCGCCTACTTCACGTGATCCGCATAGTCGATGCGGGCACGTTTCGGCGCTCTGTGAAGAAGAAGGGCTTCGTGCCCGCTGACCGGGCCCGGGATCACGAGATGTATTTCTTCGAACTGGAGGGCAAGAAGACATCCTTCTGGACGAAGCTCTCGCGGGGCGCCTCGGGCATCCGAATCGACGAGATCAGCGCAAACGCCCGAGCACTCGGCATTCGTGGCGACGAACTTTACAAGATTCTTTGCTGCACCTTCAACGCTGCACAGACGATGGTTGTCGTCCGGCGAAGTCTTGGTCTGTAGCACTGCGCCGGCTTCCGGTGATGCTGTTGGTGGTTGACGCCCCGAAAACGCGCATGGCTGCAGCCAGTCCGGTCAGCGGGGCAGTTTCGTGGGTTCTGTGAGTTCTCTGCACTGTGGAAGTTCACTTGGTGGTCGCGTCGAGCGCGTCGACCAATTCGAGAAGGCGAATGCGCAGCGCCTGTGCGTCCGGCTCGCGGCCAATAGCGCGTCCGACAGAGCTGACGCGATCGCCGGCGCATCGGCACTCACCCTTGGTCGACGGGTTCGGAGGCCTTCACTCGGCTCATTTCTAGGAGTTTCTAGGAAAGTTATCCCGGCGGGACGTAACTTCCCTATACGTTCATCCGAAGTTCCTCCCGTGCGTGACTCCGGCCGGAGCTATCATCGGCGCCGCTTGGACAAGGCCCCCAGCTACCTGAAGGCGGCGTTCCTGATGCCGGGGAACCTGTTCGCACTGGGCGCGACCGCCCTGGCTTCGGCGCTGATCGGCGACCCGACGCCGTTCCTCGTCATGTTGGGCGCTGAGGGCGTGTACTTGGGCCTACTGTCGTCCGCGCCGCGCTTTCGTCGCGCGGTTCGGGCGAATGAAGGCACGCGCGACCCTGACGCCACCCCGGCGCTGCTCGACGACCTCGCTCCCTCGCAGCGCGAGCACTACCTGTCGCTTTGCGGCCTGCGCGAGAAGATCCTCGTCAACTATCGCAAGCTGCCGGGGGGCCGGGTGGTGGTCGCTTCTTCCGAGCAGCGCATCGACGCGTTGCTCGAGGCCTTCCTGCGGCTGCTCTCGACGCTCAACGGTTACCGGCAGTACCTGAACGCGGCCGACCGCCGCCCCATCGAGGTCGAGCTGGCGCAGCTCAAGTCCGAGGTGGTCTCCGAGGCGAACGACCGCCTGAAGGAGGTCAAGGCCAAGCGCATCGAGATACTCGAGAAGCGGGTGCAGCGCTTCCTCCAGGCCGAGGAAAGCCGCGAGGTGGTGAGCCATCAGCTCGCCGGCATCGAGGACCTGCTCCGCCTGACGCACGAACAGTCCATCGCCATTCGCGACCCCGAGTCGGTCGGGCGCCAGCTCGACGCCCTGAAGGCCGAGGTGCAGTCGACCGAGGAAACGGTGCGCGAGATGGAGAAGTTCATGGACTTCACCGAAGAGGTCGCGCCGCGGGTTTCGCCGGGCACCCGGGTCAGGTAGAAGCGGCCCATGCGTCGATGCCGCGCGCCCGCCCGCTTCGTGCTCGCCTTCGCGGTCGCCGCGACCGGGTGCTCGCGCTGCGGCCGCGTCCCCGCCCAGGCTCCCGACGTGTCGCGCTGGGTGCCGGCCGACTGCGAGCTGGCCGTCGTCGTCCCTTCCACCGGAGCGCTCGGCGAGAAGCTGAAGGTGCTCGAGGGGCTGAAGGTCGCTTCCTTCCTCGCGCAGCTTCAGGGCTTCGCCGACGCGCCGGGCTACGCCGCCGCGCTGGTGGGGCAGTTGGGAGTGGACGTCCGGTCGCGCGAGGCGCTCGCCGCCGCCGGGCTCGACCCCGCCGGGGGGCTGGCGGTGGCCGTGCTTCACGACCGCAACCCCTACACGGTGCTCGCGACCAGCGACGTCGGGAAGCTCGAGCGCTTTCTCCAGGGCCTGGCGAGGGACCGGCTGGGCGCGGGCGTCGCCACCTCGCGCGAGGCCGGCGGCGTGAAGGTGACCGAGTTCGCCGCCGCCGCGGGCGGTCCGGCGCGGCTCGGCTTCGTCGCCAAGGACGGCATCGCCATCATCGCCGCGGAATCCGCGGTCGCGGGCCTGGCCAGCTACGCGGCGCTGCCCGAGGACAAGGCGCTCTCGAAGAGCGCGGCGCTCGCGGCCTCGCTGTCGCGCCTGCCCGCTTCTCGCGACCTCTTCGTCTACGTTCCGCCCGCGTCGAAGCTCGCCGAGGCGGCGCCGGTGGGCGGAGCCGTCGTCGCCGTCGCCCTGTCGCCCGAGGCGCTCACCCTGACCGCCGACCTGCCGTCCACCCTCGACCCGGCCGCCGCGGGGGCCTTTCAGGTCCAGCCCGGACCCGACCTTTTGCCATACCTGCCGGCCGACGCCGTGGTCGCGCTTCGGTTCTCGGGCGACGTGCAGGGGGCGGCTCCCTATTGGGCCACGCTGGTCGGCCCGTTCCTGGCGCGCGCTCTCGACGACGCGAAGGTCGACGTCAAGGCCGAGGTGCTGGCCAACTTGAAGCCCGGCCTCGTGATGGCGCTGGCCATCGCTCCCGAGGCGAAGCTCGCCGCGGGCATGCCGGCGCTCGACCTGCGCCGCACCAACCCGTTCCGGTACGTGCACCTGTCGGCGCTGGCCGAGGTGATCGACCCGGTGAAGGGCGCGGCCACGCTCGATCGGCTGCCGGCGCTGGCCCCCCGCTTCGGCGCGAAGATTGATGCCGCCGACCGGGCAGGGCAGAGAGTGTTTCTCACCACCTACTCGCAGGGCGACGGCGTGGACTTCGCCCTCCGGGACAACCGGGTGGTCGCCGCCGCGCCCCAGCTTCGGCTCGACCAACTGCTCGGCCGGCTCGGGAAGGCTGACGCGCCGGTGCCGGGGCTCGTTTCCGACTCCGCGCTCAAGGCGGCGTTCGACGGCCACGCCCTCGCGGCGGTGGTCGACCTCCGCCAGTTGTCGGTGTCGGTGCGCGAATTGCCTTCCGAAGCCTGGGGCGTGGGCGGCTTCGCCTACAAGGCCAGCACCGTCCGGTGGCTCGACGCCACCGACGACCTTCGGGCGGTGCTGTTCTCGGTCGACGCGAAGGCGAAGGTGCTCCAGGCGCAACTGACGTTGAGGTTCCAGAAGAAGTGATCTCGGCGCGCGGGCTGACCAAAGTCTTTCGAGACGGTGCCGGGCCAGGCGTGCGCGTGCTCGACGGGCTCGGCCTCGAGGTCGCCGCGGGCGAATTCGTGGCGGTGGTGGGCCCCTCGGGCTCGGGCAAGTCGACGCTGCTGCACGTCTTGGGCGGCCTCGACGTCCACTACGAGGGCGAGGTCTCGGTCGGGGGCGGCCGCCTGACCGGCCTGTCCGACCGCGACCTGGCGCGCTTCCGCAACACCCAGGTGGGCTTCGTCTTCCAGGCCTTTCACCTCATCCCCAACCTGCCGGCCGTCGAGAACGTGCTCCTCCCGGCGCACTTCGGTCCGCCCCGGCCGAATGCGCGCCGCCGCGCCGAAGAGGTGCTGGCCCGGGTGGGCTTGAAGGACAAGGCGAACCGCGTTCCGGCGCAGCTCTCGGGCGGCGAGCGGCAGCGGGTGGCGATCGCCCGGGCGCTCTACGCCGAGCCGAAGGTGCTCTTCTGTGACGAGCCCACTGGGAATCTCGACGCGGTCACCGGCGACGAGGTCATCGGTTTGTTCAAGGCGCTGCACCGCGAGGGGCTGACGGTGCTCGCGGTGACGCACGAGGAACGGATGAGCGCCGCCGCCGCGCGGGTGCTGCGCCTGAAGGACGGCCGGCTGGAAGGGGGGGCACCTTGACGCCGCGCGCGCTGGCCGACCTGGTGCGCCTGTCGCTGGCCCGGGACCGGAAGGGAGCCTTCTTCTCTGCTTTCGGGGTGGCCGTGGGAGTGGGGTCGCTGGTGTTCTTCGTGGGCCTTGGCCTCGGAGTCGGCCGGGTGGTGCGCGAGCGGGTG
>JAHFDQ010000557.1 GCA_023248915.1 Archangiaceae bacterium
GGCACGGCCACCAAGCCGGAGATCCTGCCCATCGTCGAGCTCGCCTTCGGCAACTGGGACGAGACCCAGCCCAAGGTGTCCGACCGCGAAGTGAAGTTCGGCCCCGAGACCGACGGCTCGCCCCGGCTGGTGATGGCGCGCGACATCCCCGACGACCTGAAGGCGCGGATAGAACGCTCTGCGCTGCTCGCCTTCCGGGCGCTCAAGCTGCGCGACTACGCCCGCGTCGACTTCCGGATTTCGCAGGCGACCGGCGAGCCCTTCCTGCTCGAGGTGAACCCCAACCCGTACCTCGAAAAGCAGAGCGAGCTGGCCATGGCGGCCGAGGACCGGGGCATGTCGTACACCCAGCTCATCGGGCGCATCGTGCTGTCCGCGGCCAGCCGCTACCACCTGGCGAAGAAGGCCCCCGAGGCGAAGGGCGACGACTCGAAGCCGGCGGACTCGGCGGCCGGCACCCAGTAGGGGCCGCCGGTTCCGGGCCCCGTGCCCGCACCGACAGATCAGCCGTGGCTGTGCCGAAGGCGCGTGAATTTCACGTCGACGTCGAGCCCCATGGCAGACGCCAGCCGCTGGAGCAGGTCCAGCTTCGGGACAATGCGTCCGCTCTCGAGGCGCGCGATGACCTCCTGGTGGGTTCCCGCAAGGCGCGCGAGCTGGACCTGCGTGAGCTTGTGCTGCGTTCGCAGCGAGCGAAGCCGTCGTGCGAGCTGGAGCTTGTCGAATTCACGGGCAAACCCGGGGCGCTTCGCCCGCTGCTCGGTGATGAAGTCGTCGAGCGTTTCCTCGCTGACATGAGGGTTCTTTCGCTTAGCCATGACCCAGTACCTCCTTCATTCGCCGCCTTGCCGTCTCGAGCTCGTGGACCGGGGCCTTCTGCCCCTGCTTCTTGTATGCGTGAAGGAGCACCAATTCCGGCCCCTCGATGACCACGTAAAAGACGCGATGGCGGCTCACCTTGAGTTCCCACAGCTTGCCGTCGATGTGTCGCAGCACCACTCCCGGCGCCTTCAGCCCGTGCCCGCGCAGGTCATCGAGCGCATCGGTGATGAGAGCAAGCTCAGCGTCAGGCAGATCCTCCAGGTAGACCCGAACCGGATTCGCCCCAGCAGGCGTCGTATAGAAGCGGACCACCAGGTTCATGATATGATTTTAGAATCATATGCCGCTTGGCGATTCCGGGCAAGGCAGGGAAGCGGCGCTGGCGCGGGTCAAGGACGAATGCGATGGGCCAGGCAAGCTCGGACCTCGGTCTCGAGCCGCCGCACCACCTCTTCGAGCCCTTCCGTCGACGAGTCGATTCGAATCGCGTCGTCCGCCGGGCGCAGCGGCGCGACCGCCCTCGACGAATCGTCCCGGTCGCGGCGCACCTGGTCGGCCAGCACCTCGTCGAAAGTGGCGGGCGTGCCCTTGGCCTCGAGCTCGGCCAGCCGCCGCCTAGCCCGGACTTCGGGGGCCGCGACCAGGAAGAACTTCACGTCGGCGTCGGGGAACACCACCGTGCCGATGTCGCGCCCTTCCAACACCGCTCCTACCTTCGCCTCGCGGGCCAGGCGCCGCTGCAGGTCGAGCAGTCCGGCCCGCACCACCGGCCGGCTCGACACCTTCGACGCTCCCATCGAAATGTCGGGGGTGCGGATGGCGGCCGACACGTCCTCGTCGCCGAGGAAGACGCGGTTTAGCGCGCCGTCCCCCTGGAACGAGATGCGTAACCGGGGCAAGAGCGCGTCGAGCCTGGCGTCGTCGTCGAGCGCGATGCCTTCCCGGGCGGCGGCGAGCGCCACGCACCGGTAGATGGCCCCGGTGTCCACCAGGGTCAGCCCCAGGCGCCGGGCCAGCTCTTTCGAGGCGGTCGACTTGCCCGCTCCGGCCGGTCCGTCGATGGCGACGATGAAGGGCCGAGCGGTCAACCCAGCACCTCGCCGAGCGCCGCGACCAGCCGCTCGTTCTGCGAACCCGGCCCCACCGAGATGCGCAGGGCGTTGGGAAAGCCGTAGCCGTTCATCGGCCGGGTGATGACGCCCAGGCGCAAGAGCTGCTCGTAGACCGGGCCCGCCGACCGTCCCAGGTCGGTGAAGGCGAAGTTGGCGTAGCTCTTCGGAACCTGGGCGCCGAGCCTGGCCAACTCTCTTTCCAGGTAGCGCAGCCCGCGGTGCGTCGTCTCGCGCGTCGTCCGCACGTGCTCGACGTCGTCGAGGGCGGCGATGCCCGCGGCCTGCGCCAGGAACGACAGGTTGAAGGGCATGCGCGTGCGGTTGAGGTACCCGCACCGCTCGGCGCTCATCACGCCGTAGCCAAGCCGCACGCCCGCCAGCCCGTAGATCTTCGAGTAGGTGCGCAGCACCACCAGGTTGGGCCAGCGGCGGAAGTAGTCCAGGCCCGACGGGTAGTCTGCCCAGTCCACGTACTCGAAGTAGGCCTCGTCGAGGACGATCACCGCCTCGGGCGGCACCGTCGAAAGGAAGGCCTCGAGCTCGGCCTTGCCGAACGCCGTCCCGGTCGGGTTGTCGGGGTTGGCCAGGAAGACGAGCCGGGTGCGCGGCTTCACCGCCGCCGCCATCGCCGGCAAGTCGTACCGGTACCCGGACCGCATCGGCACCTCGACGAAACGCCGCCCGTGCGACTGCAGCGCCACCTTGTACATGAGGAACGAGCCCTGGCAGATCACCGCCTCGTCGTCGGGCGTGGTGAAGGTGCGGATGAGCAGCTCGATGATCTCGTTCGACCCGTTGCCGACGAAGACTTCCCCGGGGACGACGCCCATGTGCTCGGCCAGGCGGCGGACGAGGTGGTAGCTGGTGCCGTCCGGGTACAGGTGCACCGACCGGGCGGCCCGCTCGATCGCCTCGATCGCCAGCGGCGACGGCCCCAGCGGGTTCTCGTTCGAGGCCAGCTTGATCGCGCCGGTGATGCCGTACTCGCGCTCGGTTTCCTCGATCGGCTTGCCCGGGACATAGGGCGAGAGCGTCTCGATGTAGTCGGCGACGACCGGGCGCATCACTGACCGGTGAATACGCCCAGGTTCCGGAACCGGGCGTACCGGTCCTCGACGATGGCCTCGGGTGACAGGCGGCGCAGCTCGGCGAGGTGGCGGCGCAACGCCTTTCCCAGCGACTCGGCGGTCTGCTTCGCGTCGCGGTGCGCGCCGCCCGGAGGTTCGGGAATGAGCTCGTCGATGACCTTGAGTTCCCAGAGATCTTTCGCGGTCAGCTTCAGCGCGTCGGCCGCCCGGGTCGCCTTGCTCGCGTCGCGGAACAGAATCGACGAGCAGGCCTCGGGGCTGATCACCGAGTAGATGCTGTTCTCGAGCATCAGCACCCGGTTGGCCACGGCGATGGCCAGCGCGCCGCCCGACCCGCCTTCGCCGATCACCGTCGAGATGATCGGCACCTTCAGCCGGCTCATCACCTCGAGGTTGACGGCGATGGCTTCGGCCTGACCCCGCTCTTCCGCGCCGATGCCGGGGTACGCCCCGGGCGTGTCGACGAAGGTGAGAATCGGCCGGTCGAAGCGCTCGGCCAATTCCATCAAGCGCCGCGCCTTCCGGTACCCCTCGGGCCTCGGCATGCCGAAGTTGCGCACCATGTTCTGCTTGGTGCCGCGCCCTTTCTGGTGGCCGAGCACCAGCACCGGCTCTCCGTCCAGCCGCGCGAAACCGCCCACGATGGCCGCGTCTTCCGCGAACAGCCGGTCGCCGTCCAGCTCGAAGAAGTCGGTGAACAGGAAGCCCAGGTAGTCGAGGAAGTACGGCCGCGAGTTGTGCCGCGACAGCTGCACCACCTGCCACCGGGTCAGCTCGCTGAAGATCTCGTGCTGCAGCCGCTTCGCCCTCTTCTCGAGCTTGCCGATCTCCGAGGTGAAGTCCGCCGTCCCGCTGCGGGTCAGCGATCTCAGATCTTCAATCTTCTTCTCGAGCTCTAAGACCGGCCGCTCGAAGTCG
>JAHFDQ010000162.1 GCA_023248915.1 Archangiaceae bacterium
GCTGCCCCCGGGCTGGGAACCGGGGCGCCGCCCGGACGGCGGCGTAGGGGGCGTGCCTCCGAAGTTCGCGCTGACGCTCACCCGCGGCGACCCTGCCGCCGAGGTGCGGCTCGACCGGGACGGCGCGCGAGTGCACGTCGAGCTTCGCCAGCCCACCTGGCCGTAACCCGTGTCCGTCGAAGTCGCGGTGCGCCCGAAGACCGGCTATGACGCGCCCAACGAGCGACCCGTGCCGACCACGCCAGTCCATTTCGCCCCTCGCGCCGAGACGATTCGGCCCCGCGCCCCACGGCACCACCGAGCCTGCCGATGAGCGACACCCGCGACCGGAACATCCTCCTGGTGGGCCTCGAACCTCTGGCCTTCGAGGCGCTGGCGCCCACCCTCGCCTCGTCGCGGCTGCTCGCCGACTACATCAAGAGCGGGTCCGGAGCCGTCGAGCTGGTCTCGTTCCTCCCCTTCGACGCCATCGTGGCGGTGTGCCCGCTGCCGGACATCGAGCTGAAGGCGCTGGTGGCCGCGGTGCGCGCTCCCGACTCGCCCAGCTTGCGCGCCGGCCTGGTGGTCATCGCGGACGACGCCACGCTCGAAGAAGCCCGGGCGCTGCTCGGCCACGGCGTCAACCGGGTGCTCACCCGGGAAGAAGCGCCCCGGTTGCTGCCCGACGTGCTGGGCCTGTTGGTCGAGGTCGCCCACCGCGTTCCCTTGCGCTGGCAGGGGCACCTCGAATTGCCCAGCAAGGCCGAGCTGCCCTTCCTGACCGAAAACGTGTCCCTGACCGGCATGCTGGTGCGGTCCGATTACCCATACCGCGTCGGAATGCAGTTCACCTTCGAGCTGGCCGTGCCGTCCGGGTCGGGGCCGGTGCGCGGGGTGGCCGAGGTGGTGCGCGCGACGCTGGCTGGGCGCGACCGGTGCGCGGGCGTCGGCGTCCGCTTCCTCTCGTTCGAAGGGGAAGGCCGAGAGCGCCTCGCCCAGTCGGTCGGCTCTCGCTCGAGGGCGTGACGCCAGGCGCCGCGCCGTTGGACCAGCTTCACCGCTGTTCTACAGTCCCGGGGAGTGACTTCCCGCTTCACCTGGTGCCTGGCCCTCGGCGCGGCCCTCGTTGCGCCGGCAGCGCTCGGCCAGCCCTTCACCGCCGACAAGCGCCTGCTGCTGTCGGAGGGCGTGCTGCGAGGCTCGCCTCGGGTGATGGGCATCGCCGGCGCCTTCGTCTCGGTGGCCGAAGGGGCCGAGGGCATCACCCGGAACCCGGCGGCCGCTGCCAGCAGAGACCCTCACTTCGACAGCGAGCTCGCCTTCGACTTCGGAGCGGCGCTCCACTTCCTGCCGCCCTGGGCGGTGACCGAACAAGACTGGGACAACGACGGCCGCCTCGACCAGCCCGCTTCCGCCAACGGCCCCAGCCGCAGCTTCCTCGGCAATCAGGTGGTGTACCTGGCCGGCTCGTTCCAGTGGAAGGCGGTAGGGCTGGGACTGGGCGTCGACACCCAGAACTTCATCACCAAGCGCACCCGGGAAGCCGACGGCTACGACACCTTCTTCAACCTGAACCTGCTGCACGCCTTCGCCTCGCTCGGGCTGACGGTGTGGCGCGACCAGGTGCTGGCGGGGCTGGGCATCGAGAGCACCGACGCCTTCCTCATCTACGGCGAACAGGCGCCGGGGGCCCGGCTGCCTAACCGGAATCTCGACTCGCTGGGCTACCACGGCTTCGGCTTCCAGTTCGGCGCGCTCTGGCGCCCCGAAGACCAGGACTACCGGATTGGCTTTTCCTACCGGCCGGCGTCGGTCGGGCTGCCCACGTCGCAGCGGGACGACATCCAGGGCTACGTGCCCTTCGCCGCGGTGGTGGCTCCGGCGAGGGTATCGGTCGGGGCCAGTTGGGCGCTGGGTTCGACCGGCCGCCACTACAACATCACTGGCCGGTCCGGCTGGGGCGAGGTGCCGGCCAAGAAGCCCGGCGACGAGGTCGAGTACTCGCCGGCGCTGACCCGGTGGCTCATCACCACCCAGCTCGATGTCTACTTTCCGGTGCAGAACGCCACCTACTCCGCCGCCTTCCTCGAACAGGGTTCCGGCCTCGATGCGCTGACAGCGGGAGACCAGGTCTCGTTCGAGCCGCGGCTGGGCATCGAGAAGGAATTGGTGCAGGACCGGCTGCGCATGCGGCTGGGCGGGTACCTGGAACCGCCGCTGGTGCCTACCGCCCCGCCGGTGCGGCCGCACATCACCTTCGGCGGTGAAATCTACCTGTTCAAGCTCGGCCCCTCGCGCATCTGCTTCGGCATCTCGTTCGACTGGGCGCGCCTGTACGGCAACCTGTCCTTCGCCTTCATGGTGTGGAAGTGACGCGCGCCCAGGCGATGCTCGTCGCCGGCCTGGCGCTCTTCGCCCTGCCCGCCCTCGGCCAGGACTTGCCCGAGGGCGTGCGCCCCGAACGGCTGTACCTCAACCCCTCGGGCGTGCTCTTGGGTTCGTCGCGCGTCATCGCGCTGGGCGGCGCGTTCGTCGGCGTGGCCGAAGGAGCCGCCGGCTTCTCGTCCAACCTGGCGGCGCTGGCCCACCGGAGCGCCCACCTCGACCGCGACTGGGACGTGGGCTTCACCGCGTCATGGCTCGACCTGCCCTTCTTCAACCCGACCCGGCGCGACCTCGACAACGACGGCGTGGCCGACCAGGCGCAGGACACCCGCCAATTCCTGGGCGGGCTGATGCTCCAGTACAAGCAGTTCGGCATCGGCTGGTACCTGCGAGAGACTCGCCTCACCTTCTGCAAGCTCACCGGAGTCGAGTGCCGCGCGAACGTGGCCCAGGACGTCATCGCGGTGGACGTGTCGAACACCGCCCTGGCCGGCGCGGTGGCGCTGGGCCGCGACGACCTCATCCTCGCGCTCGGGCTGTACGGCGCCCTGGCCACCTTCGGCACGGGCGCCGAGGCCAAGTCCTACGGGGACACCGGCGTCGAGTTCGACGTACTGTACCGGCCTCACGGGCTCAACTACCGGGTGGGGGTGTCGGTTCGGCCGCAGGTGGTGGGTTACTACCGGCCGAAGCCCACCGACGGCGCCTTCCTCGGCGAGCGGCAGCTCTACTCGGCGGTGGTGTCGCCGGCGGTGCTCTCGCTCGGCGGCTCGATTCGGCTGGGCGACGGGGCCGAGCTCTACAACCGGTACTCGAAGGCGGCGCGGCGCGACATCCTGGCGCGCTTCGGCGAAGCCGGGGCGCCCGAGGAAGTGCCGGACGAAGCGCCCGCCGGGAGCTGGCTGGTGACGGCGCAGCTCGACCTCATCTCGGCCACCGAGAACACCGTGCCCATCTCGGCCTTCACCGACCTGGACGTGCAGACGGGCCTACGCCAGGCCGAGCTGGTCGGCAGGGAAACCACCCTCGCTCCGCACCTGGGCGTCGAGCACGACACCATTCCCGGCCGGCTGCGCACGAGGGTCGGCACCTTCGTCGAACCCTCGCCCTTCCGGGGGCGCGGGCCCCGAGTCCACGGCACGTGTGGGCTCGAGCTGTTCGTCTATGAATACTGGGACAAGTGGTCGATTTCGGCCGCCGGCGACTTCGCCTTGCACTACTACAACGTCGGCCTGTCGCTCGGTTTCTGGCGATGAAGGTCGCGGAGGGTAGACGATGAGCTTCGGATGGACCTTCGGCGTGGTGTCGGCCCTGTGGCTGCTGTCGGAATTGGGGCTTCGTCAGTTCAAGCGCTCGGGTGAGCACGCCCAGAAGCGGGACGCCGGGACGTTTCAGGTCGTGAACCTGACCATCTACGCGTCGCTCTTGGTCGGCATTGGGGTCGGCGCCAGCTCGGACCTGGGCCGCGTGTCGCTTCCGGTCGAAGTGCGCTGGGCTGGGATTGCGCTCATCGTCGCCGGGCTGCTGTTGCGCTGGTACGCCATCTTGACGCTCCGGCGCTTCTTCACGGTCGACGTGGCGATACACCCTGAGCACAAGGTCATCGACAGCGGTCCGTATCGATTCGTCCGACACCCCTCGTACTCGGGCGCGCTGGTTTCATTCGTGGGGCTCGGAGTCGCGTTTTCGAATTGGCTCTCGGCTCTGCTGGTACTCGTTCCCATCACGGCGTCGCTCGTCTACCGAATTCGGGTAGAGGAACAGGCCCTGAGGGAAGGGCTGGGCGCCGCGTACGAGCAGTTCTGTCGGACGCGCAAGCGATTGGTGCCGTGGATCTACTGATCGGCCTTGGCTTTCACCCGGCGACCCACGCCAATGCCTGTTGAACCCGTCCGTCTACGGCTCCTTGATCAGCGCGGCGAACACGGGTTTCGCCCACCGCGGACATGTCGAGAGCTCGCAATGGCGAACGATGATCCCCGCTTTCGAGTGGAGGAGTTCCTTCGGCTCTGGTCGGTGACCCGCCTTCGGATCTCCTTCGAGGCTGTTGTCGAACACTCGAAGCTCGGTGAGGCGAGGAGCCAGCTTCACCAGATTCCTCAGGCTCGAGATGTAGCGCTCACGGATCTTGGATTCAGGAATGTCGTGTCCGCCGGCAGTTACTCGGGACCGAACTCGGGCCAGGTGCAATTCCACGCTCTCGAGCCCAACGTAGAGCACGGCGACTTCGAGGTCGGCGTCGAGGGCCTTGAACAAGAGCTCAGTCATGGTTGCCCCTCCAAGCGTAGTCTCGAAGGTGAAGTCCGCTCGGTCGCGAATGGCGTCTTCGAGTCTCTTCCGTCCCTCGTCCCAAGCGCGGCCGTTGGCCTCCTCGCTGGTCATCGATGGTGCTGCCCGCAGGAAGCTTCGGGTCGCCTCATCCGGGTTGAAATATTCGCCACCGCTTTGGCGAAGACGCGCTCCGGCGACGCTGCTCTTGCCCGCGCCGTTGACTCCGGCAATGACCGTGATGCGAGCTTTCTCAGCCACGCCGCCTCTTCACCGCAACCAGAGCGGCCTCTCCGAGATCCTCGGGCGTCGCCTTGAACAAATCGCGAGCTGCCGAGCGCGCCGTTGAAGTCCGCATCCGAGCAACCAACTCGTCGAAGTCTCGAGTGAGTGCCTGCAGATCCGGCTCGTGTTTCGCCAGCAACGCACCCACGCGTTCGACCGAGACGAGCACCGCCTTGGGCGAGTCATGCTTGGTGATGACAACCGCCCCGTCGTGAACTGCGGTCTCGAGGATGCTGCCGAACTCGTTCTTTGCATCGGTCGCGGGTACGGAGTGGTGCGGCGCTGAAGGGCGGAGGATTGCCCGAAGCGTCGAGAGCAGATGCCGGGTTTGTTCCACTCCGGCAGTGACGAGTTGCTCGAGCACCTTCGGGTCCGTCGGCTTCTCCAGAATCTGAAGGACTCCAGCCTCCGCCGCCCTAAGAGCGAGCTCGTTGGTTCGTTCGGAAGCGAGCCATACCACCGAGGCCAGCGAGCCCTTCTCCCGAAGTCTCCGAATCAGCGAGAGCCCGTCCATCCTGGGGAGATCGAGATCGACGACCAGAACGTCGAAGACTTCCCGAGCTGCAAGGGCCAAGGCCTCAGACTCTGCCAACGCGGAGCGCATCTCGAAGCCGGCACGAGCAAGGCTCTTTGAGTCTGACCTCATTCGCGGTGTGTCGCCTTCGACCAGAAGCACCCGTCCTCTACGTTGCGTGTCCATGAAGCCAATATAGCCATTATAGCCAGTTTCGCCAGGGACCTCACGCTGGCGCAGTACTTTCCGTGGGTTGAGTTGACCCAGGAGCCCGCCGGCACCTTCGCCGTTCGAGGCGCCGCCCTACCCGCAGAAGCCGGCGTCGCAGGTGGGGGACGAGCCAGGGCAACTGATGCACGGTGCGCCGCCAGCTCCGCACTGAGTGTTGGCGGTCCCCGGCTGACAGGAGGTTCCGGCGCAACATCCGAAGCTGCAGTTGGCGGGGCCGCAGCCGACTCCGCCTCCGTCAGCTCCCCCGCCTGCGTCCTGGCAGCTCTGGCTCTGGCAGCTCTGTGGGAGAATGCAGGCGACACATTGGGCGGCGCCCGTGCCGCACTGACCGTCGAATTGCCCGGGGAAACACGTGCCGCCCGCGCCGCAGCACCCGGTCGGGCAGTTGACGGGGGTGCAGCTCGAGCCGCCTCCGTCGTTCCCTCCGTCGGCCGCCGCGAGGTCTTGGCAGAACCCGCTCTGGCAGCTCTGGAAGGCCATGCAGGTGGAGCACGCGCTGCCTCCAAAACCGCAGTTGATGTTATCTGCGCCCAAATAGCATGTGCTGGCGGGCGGGCCGCAGCATCCGTTGCAGTTCGAGGGGCTACAGCCTGTTCCGGAATCGAACCCGCCGTCCGCGCCCGCTCCGGGAAGGCAACTCCCACCCTGGCACATCAGCGGCGAGCTGCAGGTCCTGCACAGGACGCCGGCGGTCCCGCACTCGGTCTCGGTAGTCCCCTGTCGGCAGGCGCCGGTCCCGGTGCAGCATCCGTTGCAGTTGGCGGGCGAGCAGGGGGGCCCGCCTCCATCACCCCCAATGTTTTGGCAGGTCCCGCTTTGACAGGTCTGAGTGCCGGAGCACACGACGCAAAGGACGCCGCCACTCCCGCACCCCGTGGTGGCCGCCCCCGGGGCACAAGCGCCGGCCGCGTCGCAGCATCCAGCGCAGTTCGCTTGGCCGCAGCCGTTCCCGCCCCCGTCTCCGCCGCCTAATTTGCAGGCGCGGGCCTGGCAGCTCTCCGCAGCGGAGCAAACGCGACAGGCAATCCCGCCACTGCCGCAGGCGGCGTCGAGGATCCCCGGGATACAGCCGCCGGTCGAAGTGCAGCAGCCAGTGCAGTTGAGGTTGCTGCAGCCGTTCCCGCCCCCGCCGCCTCCTTCACCACCGTCGCCGCCGTCCCCTCCATCGCCGCCGTCGCTCGGGCCTCCGTCGCCCGCGTCGGCAACGTGGGCCTGCTGCGCGAGCTCGTCCCAATTCGCGCAGGCGAAGGCCACGCACCCGGCAAGGCAAACCGTGCAAAGGCGCCTCACCAGAAGGCCCCACCCACCGCAACCGCGCCTCCCCCAGGAAGAGGCGCAGCCGCGACCTGGGCTCCGCCCGCCGGAGCCGAAAGGACCCAGACCACGCTGGCTGCGATTGCTACCCCGCCGGTGATGAGCGACGCGACCCCGGTGCTCTCGAGGGTTCGACCCGCCGAGGCTGCCTCCTGCACCTTCTCGGGCGAGGAAAACGTCGCAGTCTTCAGCTCGTTCGCCTTGTCTTTCGAGGCAGCGAACAGCGCCGCTCCTCCCACCGCGAAGACGCCTCCGGCAATCGCCGGCAGCCAACGAACCAAGGGTCTCGTCTCAGCCGGTGCTCTCACTTCCGTTTCGCCAGACGGCGCCCTGGGTTCCCGTTCTCTGAACGCGGCCTCGGCCTTCGCCGCAAGCAGCGGAGCCTGCGCGTCGAGCCAGTCCTGCAACGCCTCATCGTTCTTCAGGCGCGCCGTGGCGGTAGCGATGACCGAGCCGTCGTTCGACCGCACGATTCTCAAGGTGGCGGTGAAGCTCGACCCGCCCTTGGCGAGCGTCCCCGAGAGGATGGCGTCGACACCGAGCGCGCCCGCCAGCTCTGCGAGACACGAGGACTGGGACTCCCCGCAACCCAGAAGTTGCTTGCGCCGTTCGAGTCCCAGCACCTGGGCGATGTCCCTCTGGGTGGTCAGCGAGAGCCGCCCTCCGGAACCCAGGAGCGTGACGAAGTGCTCCGACCAGGCCTCGGCGAGCGGCTGGTCGATGCCGATGACGGTGAAGGCGGGAACCGCCACCTTGATGGGCGCCGCCATCAGCAAGACCGCCCCGAAGGCCCCGAGCATTGACCCAACCGTACACCTCGGGATTCCGTTCACCAAGAAGGGCCGTTGGCGGTGATGCAGGTAGAGCGGCGGTGGCCGTACCGCTCGGAGACTGGCCCTCGTCGAGCCACCGGGCCAGTGTCAGTTGATGCGCGTGAACACGACCACCTGGGCAGGGTCCAGCACCCCGGCTGAGCTCACGTCCACGGACTGCGAACCTGCCGCCACCACCCCGTGAATCTTCTCATGGGTACCGGCCCGCAACCCGATGAAGTCGATCGCTCCCGTCGGGGCGACCGTGTACTTCGAGATATCGAGGTCGCTCGAGACTGGGATGTCCTCTGGCGCCAACCCGTCGAAGCGCACGAACTTCTGGCCCGTACCGGTGTTCGCGAGGAACACCAGTTGGCTCGCGGCAGAAAGGATGCCGCCTACGACGTGGTCCACCCCCGAGATTGTGACCGGGGTCGGATTGCTGACGAACCCCCCATCTTCGATCAACTTGGCGAACGCCATCTGCGAGTTGGACGATCCCCCCGCGTAGAGAGCGCCGCCAATGCGCTGCAGGCCCCCAAACCCGTAGTTTTCCATGTTGGCGATGGTCACCGGGTGAGGCGTCTCGATGAACCCCGAACCGGTTCTGGTCACCAGCAGAATCGTCGCCCCGGGCGCGGCGCTCTGTCCGCCGCCGACGTAGAACGTATTCTCGTCGCTGGTACCCGGTATGCCGGCGATCGCGTGTCCATTGTGGGCGCCCTGCATCGTGAACACCGTCCCGCCATCGACGGGATAGACCTGGCATCGGGTAGTACTGAAGTCCAGCGCCGACGGGTTGTAGTCCACGTAGAGGTCACCGTCGGCGTTGACGAGGAAGCCCAGCGGTCCACGGACCTCTGGACCAGTCACCGGAACGGCCGACGGAAGAGACGCGCTGTCCAACGAGACTCGATAGATGGTGTCGTTGGCGTGGTCCGCGTTGCCGTTTGAGTCGGCGACAGTCCCGAGCGCGTAGACGATGTCCCCCGAGGAGTTCGAGCGGACTGTGTCGTACCAGGTATCCATGTTCGGATTTCCTTGGATTTGCAGCGTCGTGCAGAACAGAGCTCCGTCGGAGCGCCGGGCGGCAACGCTCTGGCAGCCGACCGACTCGAAGGTTCCTCCGTCGAGTCGAACGCGAAGCTTCCCGTCCGCTATCGCACCCAGAACGAAGAAGATCCACTTGGGGGTCGGGTAGATGGCCTCGACTGGCGGCTGGCCGACGGCGCCTGCGCCCTGCGGGTCTTCGACCAGCGCGACCTCGAGAATCTCGCCGGACAAGGTGAGCGCAAGAACCTGTGGACCAGTCTCGCCCGTCCCGCCAAGGGCGGCTCGCTGCGAGGAGAACTCGGGAGGGGCGACCTCGAGCGGCTGGGTTGTGCTGCCAGTTCCCTTGGTCGCGACCAACGAGGCCACCTGTGAGAGGTCCAGCCCCAGATGGGTGCGCAGCACCAGCCCGCCCCCACCCTGGTCTTTGTTGCCCGAGCACCCCGCGGAAAGAGTGGCAACGAGAAGCACCGGAAGACAGCCGCGGTGTAGCGAGCACCCCATCGGACGCCCCTTGCGAGAGAAGGCTCCGGCAGCTTACCTCGGCGACAGGTTCGACCCTTCGCCAAACGGTACTCGGAGGCGGCGCTGCGCTAGAACACCTGCTCGGCCGCGGGCTCGTAGTACGAGTGCACCGTGAGAATCGCCTTCTTCACCGGGTCGGCATCGGCCTCGGTCGCCGAGGTGACGCGCACCCCGTCGAAGCGCGCCAGGAAGATGAACTCCTTCTCGGGCACGAGGAATGGGTCGGGCTTGGCGAGCCGGCCCAGCGCCTCGCGGCCAGTCTCGCGTGACTCGTTCATGAACCGCTTGGACGTGTAGCCGCTGGAGTGGTCTCGCGTGTCCGAGTAGCTGCCCTGGGCCGAGGCGTTGCCGTAGTGGCTCGACTTGACGCTCACCTGGCCCTGGCCCGCGGAAGAGGACGAGGACTCGTACTGGAGCCCTTCCTGGATTTTGTGTTCGCCCCCCGACATGGTGGTCTCGGTCAGCGCCACCGTGACGGCGCCGCCCTTGTTCTTCAGCTCGGACGCCTTGCCCCGGAACAGCACGAACTTGCCCTTGTAGGTGTCGGGCTGTTCCATCGCAGCGCTCAGCGAGAACAGCGGAATGCGCGCCTGGTGCAGCTCGGCCTCGTCCCGTTCGACGCTCCCGCCGCGGCGTGCGATGAGCGTCGCCAACAGAATCGGCACCTCGGGCTTGGCCCGAAGCTCGGGCAGCCAGGCTTCCGAGACGACTTCGTGCAGCCGTTTGAAGTTCGGCCGGGCCATGCAGATTTTCAGTACGGCCCAGGCGTTCTCGCGCGACTGCGAAAGCAACTGCCGCGCGCCCTCCTCGCAGGCTCCGGGCTGCTCGAAGGCCTCGGCGTAGTACGCCGGGTCGAATGGGCGCGGAGGAGGCGGAGGCGCCGCGGCCGCGGCCGGGGCCTCGGCTTCCGCCGACTTCGAGGTCGCGCAGCCGGCGAAGCCGGCGGCCGACAGCAGCACTGCGCACACCGTCTTGAACAGGCTCATTACAGCGTCCTCGTGGTGGGTTTGGCCCCGGGGCGGGGCGGGTTGGGAGGCGGGGGCGGCGAGTCTTCCGCGGGGACCGGGTCGGGAATGGCGGCCTCGCATGCGCTGCTGCACGCGCTCTGCATGCACTGCAGCGTCGCGGCCGTAGGCGTCAGGCGGGCCAGTTCGCGGTAGCACTGGTCGCCTGACACCGCTCCGGCGCAGTGGTGGCTCGCCAGGCAGCGGCAACAGGACGACGCGAGCGTCGACATCAGGGCGCTGTCCTGGAGCACGTGGACCAGCCCGAAGTAGCAGGCGCGGCCCGCGGTCGAGAACCGCCCCTTCGCGTCGAAGAGCGCCACCTTCCCCTCGAGCCCACAACTGTCGTTCGCCGCCTGGGTAAAGTCGCGCACGCACATCGCCTGCAGCACCGCGTCGACCGTGTCATGCGCGCGGACCCGAAGGGAATGCGTGCAGGACGCGGTGGCGAGCGAAATCGCCGTCTCGAGGTTTTCCTTGGCTTGAGTCTTG
>JAHFDQ010000558.1 GCA_023248915.1 Archangiaceae bacterium
AGGGCGCGATTCACCGTGGCCGCCAGGGCGACGACCGAGGTGGCGAGGATGGGCCACATCACCCACCCACCGCGCTGGAACAGGTCGAGCAGCACGGGGCGATTCTGGCAGGGCGCCGCGGCACCTCCAAACCGGCCGGCCTTTGGGCCCGAGCAGCCCAATGCCGCGGCAGCGCGGAACGGCTTGCTCCCTCGCCAGCCGACCGACCAGCGACCGCCTCATTTTGGCGAACTCGAACATCGAGTGGGGAAACGACCGGATAAGACGACGTCAAATCCCCACTCGATGAACGGGCGGGCGCTTCCGGGCCCCCGAATGACGCGAATTCGGGCCGAAACGAGGGACTGGGGAGGAGCCTCGCTCTCCGGCCCCAGGCGCCTGCCTCGGGTAGAGCGGTCGCGACGCGGAAGGCCCAGGTCGGTTGGGTCGGGCTTGCCGCGGGCCCCGCCGCTACACCTCGCGCCGGGTCGGGCGGACCGAACGGCAGAAGAACCGCCTGCGACCCCCCGGCTCGGCACTCTCTTCGTCGCCGCTCGCCGTGCTTGACGGGCGCGGTGAACCGGACCACAAGGCGCGCCGGACAATCCCGCCACCGCCCGCCGGTCTTCCCCCACCGTGAACCGTTTCTTGACCAGAATCTGGGGCGAGGCCACGGCGGTGTTGCACCGCACCCGCCAGTTCGGCTGGGTCGACGCGCTGGTGCTGGCCGCGCTCGCCGGTGTCATCTACGGCCTGGTGCACACCGCCCGCGAGTGGACCGGCGAGTTGCGACCCACCGTCGAGATCGACCTCTCGCCGCTCGCCCTGCCCAAGTACACGCTCTTGTCGCTGTCGCGCGGGCTGGCCGCCAACGTGCTCTCCCTGGGGTTCAGCCTGCTGTACGGCTACTGGGCCGCGAAGGACCGCGTCGCCGAGCGGGTGCTGGTGCCGATGCTCGACATTCTCCAGTCGATTCCCGTCTTGGGCTTCATGCCGGGCCTGGTGCTGGCGCTGGTGGCCGCGTTCCCCACCAGCAACATCGGGCTCGAGCTGGCGGCGGTGTTCATGATCTTCACCGGCCAGGCGTGGAACATGACCTTCAGCTTCTACTACTCGCTCAGGTCGGTGCCCGCCGACCAGATCGAGGTGGCGACCGCCTACCGCTTCTCGTGGTGGCAGAGGCTGCGCAAGGTCGAGCTGCCCTTCGCCACCATCGGGCTGGTCTGGAACAGCATGATGAGCATGGCCGGCGGCTGGTTCTTCCTGATGATCAGCGAGGCCTTCGTGCTCGGGAAGCAGGACTTCCGACTGCCCGGCCTCGGCTCGTACATGAGCGTGGCCGTCGCGCGCGGCGACCGGGCGGCGATGTTGTGGGCGATTCTGGCGATGGTGCTGATGATCGCCGCGCTCGACCAACTGCTCTGGCGGCCGGTGGTGGTCTGGTCGCAGAAGTTCCGCGTCGAGGAAGGCGGCCACGCCGAGGCGATGCACTCGTGGCTGTTGTCGTTCCTGCGCCGCTCGGGCCTGGTCGAGTGGGCGGGCGAGCTCTTGCGCCGCCGCGTCGCCGAGCAGCGCGCCCGGCCGGCCCGACCGCCGCCCCGAAGCGCGCGCGCGACCGGGCGGCTGGGTTCGGTCGCCTCGGCGGTGCTCTTCCTGGTGCTGCTCGGGGCGCTGCTGGTTGGCGCGGTGCGCCTGTTGGCCATCTTGCGCGAACTCGCGCTGGGAGCCTGGGGACTGGTCGCGCTCTCGGCGGTGCTCACCCTGGGCCGGGTGTTGCTCGCCACAGCGCTCGGCACGCTGTGGGCGGTGCCGGCCGGCCTCGCCATCGGCCTGTCGCCGCGCCTGTCGCGCCTCTTGCAGCCGGTGGTGCAGGTCGTCGCTTCCTTCCCCGCGCCGATGCTGTTCCCGGCGGTGGTGGCGGCGCTCAAGCTCGCGGGGGTGGGGTTGGGCCTGGGCAGCGTGGTGCTGATGCTGCTCGGCACCCAGTGGTACATCCTCTTCAACGTCATTGCCGGGGCGACGTCCATTCCGGCCGACCTGCGCGAGGCGGCGCGCAGCTACCGCATCACCGGCTGGCAGCTCTTCCGAGTCCTCTACCTGCCGGCCATCTTCCCGTACCTGGTCACCGGGTGGGTGACCGCCGCCGGCGGCGCCTGGAACGCGAGCATCGTCTCGGAGTACGTCTCGTTCCGCGGCGAGGTGCTGGCCACCACGGGCCTCGGCGCGCAGGTCTCGCTCGCCGCCGCCGCGGGCGACTTCGGCCTCTTGGCCGCGAGCATCGTAGTGATGTCCGTGGTGGTGGTGGCGTTCAACCGGCTGGTCTGGAAGCGGCTTCACACCCTGTCCGAAACCCACTTCTCCCTGAGCAAATGAACTCGACCGAGCCGCTGTGCGAAATCAAGGGCGTCTACCACGAGTTTCCGCAGCCCAGCGGCTCGACGCAGCGGGTGCTGCAGGACGTCTCGCTGCGAATACTCCCCAACGAGGTGGTGGCGTTGCTCGGCCCCTCGGGGTGCGGCAAGTCGACCGTCTTGCGCATCTTCGCCGGGCTGATTCGGCCCACCCGGGGCGAGGTGCTGTACCACGGCCAGCCGCTCACCGGGCTCAACCCCGGCGTGGGCATCGTCTTCCAGAGCTTCGCCCTCTACCCGTGGATGACGGTCACCCAGAACGTCGAGGCGGTGCTCGAGGCCGCGCGCATGTCTCCGGCCGAGGTGGCCGACCGCGCTTCCAAGGCGATTCGGGTGGTGGGTCTGGCCGGCTTCGAGGAAGCGTACCCGCGCGAGCTGTCGGGCGGCATGAAGCAGCGGGTCGGCATGGCCCGCGCCTTCTCGCTCAACCCCGAGATGCTGTTCATGGACGAGCCCTTCAGCCAGGTCGACGCGCTGACCGCCGAGTCGCTGCGCGCCGAAGCCATCGACATCTGGGCGGCGAAGGACACCAACCCCTCGTCCATCTTGATGGTCAGCCACGACATCAAGGAAGTCGTCTACATGGCCGACCGCATCGTGGTGCTGGGCGCGCACCCCGGTGTCGTCCGCACCATTCTCGAGAACACGCTGCCCCGGCCCCGCGACTACCGGTCGGCCGGCCTGCTTCAGTTGGTAGACAAGCTGCACGACATCATCACCGGCCACGAAATGCCCGACGCCGCCCCCGCCGCGGCCTCGTTGCCCGGGGTGAAGGTGTTCGAACCCATTCCGGCGGTGGGCACCAGCGAGGTGGTCGGCCTCATCGAGTTCCTCGACGCCCGCGGCGGCAAGCAAGAGCTCTTCCGCATCGCCAGCGAGACCGACCGCGAGTTCGGCACCGTCATCAACGTGGTGAAAGCGGCCGAGCTGTTGGACCTGGTGGACACGCCAAAGCGCATGGTCGAGCTGGCGGCCGACGGAGCGCGGCTGGTGAAGGCCTCGCCCGAGGAACGAAAGTCGATCTGGCGCGAGCAACTGTTGAAGCTGGGCCTGTTCCAGGAAGTGCGCGACGCCCTAGAGCGCGCCCCAAGCCACGAGGTGAGCCGCGAGTTCGTCCTAGAGACCATCGCCATGCAGATGCCCGCCGAGAACTACGAGCACACCTTCGACACGCTGGTGCGGTGGGGCCGGTTCGGCGACCTGTTCGCCTACGACGAAGCGACCGAGGTGCTCTCGAAGCAGTGAGGGGCGCGTCAGCCCCGGCGGTGCGCGCGCACCCGGCCTATCTGGGTGTCCTCGTCGCCCAGGTCGTCGGCGATCTGGCAGATGCGGGTGTCGGCCTTGCGCAACCTTCGCGACAGCTCGCGGCAGATGTTCTGCAGCACCATCACGTAGCCGGCCACGTCTTCCTGGTACAGCCGGTACAGGTCGCGGTTCGACAGCGCGTACAGCGTCGTCGGCGCCTCGACCTTGATGGTCGCCGATCGCGGCTGAATGTCGATGAGCGTCATCTCGCCGAAGCACTCGCCCGGGCCCAGCCGCACCA
>JAHFDQ010000559.1 GCA_023248915.1 Archangiaceae bacterium
TCGAGTCCGTTCACCTCGCCCCGGGCGACACCTTCGCCCTCGACCCCGCCCTGCCCCGGCTGGTCATCATCGTGGACGGCGAGCTGGCACTGTCAGAGGACGGGGCCTCGCCCTCGACGTCCGCGGCCGGACGGCTCTTCCCGGGCGATTCGCTGGGCGACTGCGAGGTGGTGGCCGGGCGCGGAAGAGCCGGGCTGCTCACCGCGCGCACCCCCGCCACCGTCGCGACCCTCAGTCACGCCGCGCTCGAGGCGCTCTTCGAGGAGATTCCCGTCATCGCGCAGCAGTTCGTCGCCGAGCTGGGCCGAGAGCTGAAGTGGCGGAACGACTTGCTGCGCGAGGTGTGCCTGGCGCGCGCCGAAGGGTTGCCTCCCGAGCGGATGGAGGGCGTGCTGCGCCGCCGCCGCCGAACCCTTCGCCGCAAGCGCCAGTCGTCGCTACGCCGCCTGGGGGCGCAGCTATGGCGCCTGCTCGTTTCCGAACCCGCGCGGCTGCCGTCGTTCTGGATGTTCTCGGGCGTGGTTCTGGCGCTGGTGTCGGCGCGCGGAGTCGTCGCCTTCATCCTCAACCGCGGCCTGCAAAAGCAGCTCTTCGCGCTCATCGGCGGCAGCGAGGGGCACCCCATCCACATCCACCACTTCAACTACGGGCTGCTGCTGGTGTCGCTCATCGGGCTGGTGTCGATGCTGCCGCGGGTGCGCCCGTACCTGCGCGCGCTCTCGTTCGTCTTCGGCTTCGGCGTGGGGCTGGTGGTGGACGAGTTCGCGCTCCTGTGGAACCTGAACCCCGACTACTACCAGGCGTCATCGCGGCTGGCGGCGGCGCTGGTGGTCTTCCTGCTGGCGCAGGTCGTCTACTTCCGGTCGATGTACCTGAACCTGTGGCGGGGCCTCGCGGCCCGGGTGCTGCGGTGAGCGCGCGCAACGCCCTGCGCGGAGTTCGCTGGCTCTCTACCCTGTCCGACGAAGAGCTCGACGCGGTCGCGGCCCAGGGCCAGCGAAGGGCCTTCGCGCCGGGCAGGGCGCTGGTCACCGAGCTCGAGGTGGGTGAGGACCTCTTCATCATCCTCGAAGGCACCGCGCGGGCCACGGTCGCCGTCGGGGTGGGTGCCCGGCGCGAGGTCGGCACCCTCGGCCCGGGCTCGGCCTGCGGCGAGGCGTCGCTGCTCACCCACGAGCTGCGCTCGGCCACCGTCACCGCCGTCACCCAAGTGGCGGCGCTGCGGCTGACGCGGCGCGAGTTCGACGACCTCGTTTCCCGCCACCCGGCCATCGTGGTGCACTTCGCGCACGTCATCGCCGGCCGGATTCACGAGACCGACGCCGCCCTCGACGCCTTTCTCGACGAGAAGGGGCCGAGCGCCGAGGCCGCCGACAGGCTCGCCGGCCGCAGCCCCGCGCTGGTGGCCACCCGGGGCTCGGTCTTGCGCGCGTGGAAGGAGCTGATCGTCAGCCGCGGGCGCGAGCTGCCGTCGCTCGCTCTGACCAGCTTCATCGTGACCCTGGCCGCGGTGCGACTGGTGGCCGACGCCATTACCGGGCAAGAGGCCCTGTTCGAGCTGCTCCGCGCGGCCTACGTCACCGGCATCGTCCTGGTCTTTCTGTCCACGGCGACGGCGCTGGTGCGCTTCCGGGCGAGGGTGCAGAAGGTCATCGCGCTGGCGCAGGGCTTGGGCTTCGCCCTCATCTTGAACGAGCTGTCGGTGTTCCTCGCCTTCGACACCTTCTACCTCGACATGACGACCCCCGACCCCAACCTCGTCTTCAGCGCCGGGGCGCTCTACCGCCGCAGCGAGGGCCGCTGGGGAGTCATTCTGATGGCGGCCTTCCTGCTGCAGCTCGCGCTGCTCCGGCCGTTCTACCGCCGGCTGGCGTTCGTGCTGCGCACCCGGCTGGCGGGGGCACGCCGGGCGTGACCGCGGTAGGATTCGGACATGGCCCATCGTCTGACAGCCGTCGCGTGCGGGTTGGCGTTCCTCTGGGCAGGCAACCCGGCGAGCGCGCAGCCCCTTCCTGAAGGCAACACGGGAATCGCCTCGCACTACCCGGGGGACGTCGGCATCGCCTCGGACAACGCCGTCATCTACGCGGACGACTTCGAGGGTTACGCGAGCGCCTCCGCGCTGGACACGAATTGGAACGCCGGCATCTACCACAACGTGAGCCTCACCTCGGTTGGCGCGAACGTCTACGCCGGCCAGAAGGCGCTCGAGTTCCTCAGCCCCCAGCAGTCGGCCGAGTTGAGCAACGGAGTCGGCCGGACGGTGAGCCCCGAGCTCGACGTGCTCTTCCTCAGGTATTACTCGAAATACGATCCGGCGTTCGACGTCGTCGGGTCGAGCCACAACGGCGGCGGCATCTCTTCCCACTACTTCGTCAACGGCAATGCCACGCCGGGGGTGCCGGCCAACGGCACCAACAAGTTCCTCGTCGAGTACGAGTGCTGGCGTGGCGACGTGGCGACGCCGAATCCGGGAGACCTGAATCTGTACGTCTACCAACCCGAGCAACGGTCGCAGTGGGGAGACCACTTCTTCCCCGACGGAACCGTGATGCCCAACACCAGCGTGCCGGGGGACTTCGGCCTCGACTTCGTCCCGCGGCCCCACATCGTCCCGGTGCTGGGCCGTTGGTACAGCTACGAGCTGATGGTCAAGGCGAACACGCCGGGGGTGCGCGACGGCCGAATCGCGGTCTGGCTCGACGGCGCGCTGATCGCCGACTTTCCGAACCTGAGGCTGCGCGACACCACCGCGCTGACGATCGACCGGTTCAATCTGTCGCTGCACATCGGGTCGAACACCCTGAGCGAAACCCGGAAGTGGTACGACAACGTGGTCGCGGCGAAGTCGTACATCGGGCCGATGGTGCCGACCGGTTCGACGGGCGGCGGAACCACGACGGACGCCGGGGCCACCGCCGACGGCGGCAGTCCTCCAGGCGACGCCGGGACGACGCCGGCCGACGGAGGCGCTCCCGCTGACGCCGGTATTCCGAACAACGGGGTCGCCGGAGGTTGCGGCTGCCGCGCCGGGGCTGACTTGCAGGCCGGTACGCTGGGACTCTTCGCGGCGCTGGGACTGCTCGCGCTTCCCAGGCGCCGGCGCGCCTGAGCACGCGAGGCCGGCGGCCAGTCTCTCAGCGCAGTGGAACCAGGGTGTGCCTCGTCTCCATGCCGTCGCGCGAGGTCCACAGCAGCACCCGGGCCCCGGTCGGAGTGTCGCCCGCCGACCCCTGAGGGGGTTCGGGTGCCGTTCCGTGGGCCGCGAGCACCCCGTGCCTCAACGTCGCGGTCAACGCCCCACCCACGGTCGCCGTTTCTTCCTTCGGAGTGCCGCCGAAGAGGGCGCTGCCTACCGCCGCGCGCAGCGCGCCGTCGTCCTGGTCTTGCGACTGGGGCGCCTGAAGGGTGAACACTACCGCGTCGTTCACCGCTCCCTCTACCGCGCCTGCCTGCAGCCGGCTCACGGTGCTCTCGTTCGCCGTCATGCGCTGCAACGGGAACAGGTAGAGCGTCAGCCGCGGCGCGACGGCTTCAGCGGCGGGCGGCGGCTTCCCGGGCTGAGTCCCCTCGTAGGGCACGTATTTCGGCACGGTCCGCGACCGGTCGACGACCTCCAACCTCCGCCCGTCGACCTGCGGCCGCCAGCCGATCGCACCCGACCTGGCTTCTTGCTCGACGACCTCGAAGCCCTTCTTGCGCAGGAGGCCGGCGACTTCGCCGACCGTCCGCTGGAAAGGGCTTGCCGCAGGCGCCGGCGCGGCAGACCCACCCGCGCGGGCACAACCCGGCGAGAGGACCGCACAGCCGACCGCCACGAGGAATGCTCGCATTGGAATCACTCCTTGCTTCAGAACCGCGCGGTGAGTGTTGCCTTCACGCCCTGAAACGGCGGGAAGATCTTGCAGACGCCCGAGAT
>JAHFDQ010000560.1 GCA_023248915.1 Archangiaceae bacterium
GCCTTCTTCTTCGAGAGCCTGTACACCGCGCACCAGAACGGGCTCACCGTTCGCGACGTGCCCATCGTGCTGCCGGCCCGCACCTACGGCCACTCGAAGATGAACCTGCGCGAAGTGCAGCGCAGCGTGCAGCAACTGATGTCGCTGTACGTCGCCGGCAAGGCCAACCCCGCGCGCTTTCGCATGGCGCACCCTCCCGCCGAGGTCAATCCGGACCTGCAAGATCCGCAGGGCTGGGACTCGTACTGGGCGAAGAAGCAGGAAAAGACGACCGCGGCCTACGAAGTCGTCGCCGCCACCTACCGCAACGTCATCATCCGCCCGTCCCTGAGCGCGGCCATCCGCCGCGAGTTCGCCAAGGGAGCCCACCTCTTGCATGCAGGCTGCGGAAGCGGCCAGGTGGACGCCGACCTGCACGACGACTACCGCGTCACCGCCGTCGACATCTCGGTGCCCGCGCTCGAGCTGTACCGGCGTCACAACCCCAAGGCGTACGGGGTAAAGCACGCCAGCATCTTCGAGCTGCCGTTCCCCGACGCTTCGTTCGACGGGGCCTACAACTTGGGCGTGGTCGAGCACTTCACCGGCGAAGAACTCGAGCGGGTGCTCTGCGAGCTGAAGCGCGTGGTGAAGCCCGGTGGCAAGCTGGTCGTCTTTTGGCCGCACAAGCGCGCTTCCAGCGCCCTGGTGCTCGACTCGATTCACTTCGTCCTCAACGACGTGCTGAAGAAAGACACCAAGCTTCACCCGCCCGAGGTCTCTCGAATCGAGTCGAAGGCGGCGGCCGACGCGATGCTCTCCAGCGCCGGCTTCGACCTCCAGTCGTACTCCTTCGGGCCCCGGGACCTCTTCGTGCAAGCCGTCGTCGTCGGCGTGCGGAGGTAACCGTGGAAGCCCCGGCCGCGCGCGACGACGGCCTCGCGGTGCCGAGGCCGGGCCGCATCGCCACTGTCTGGGCGCGCCTGCCGGAAGGGGTGCGCGCGGCGCTCGCCATCTACGCGACCTTCCGCTTGCCGGTCGAAGTCCTGTTGATGTTGAGCCGGGGCGCGCTGCCCCCGGGGCCCGGCGCGCTGGGAATGCCGCGCCTCGACGGCCCCGCGCTGTTGCACACCTGGCTGCGGTGGGACTCGGGCTGGTACCTGCAGATTGCGCGCGAGGGGTTCAGCTACTCGCCCTGCGTTTCGCCCGGCGACGTGTGCCGGCAGGCGTCGGTCGCCTTTCTGCCGGGCTTCCCTATGCTGGTCCGGGCCTTCGCCGGCCTGGGCCTGCCCGTGTCGGTCGCGAGCTTCGCGGTGACTCACCTGTCGCTGCTGCTCGCGCTGTGGGGGCTGCACCGGCTCGCGAGCCGCTTCTTCGACGGCGCCGGAGCCCGACGAGCGATGGCGGCGATGGTCCTGTTCCCGACGTCGCTCTTCCTCTCGGTCGGGTACCCGGAGGTGATGTTCCTCGCGGCCGGAATCTGGGCCGTCGTCTTCTTCGAGGAGAACCGGCCAATCCCCACCGCGCTCTGCCTGTGCCTCGGCCTGCTGATCCGCAGCCAGGGCATGCTTCTGGTGCCGGCGGTGGTGCTGGCGGCGCTGGCCCGACGCCGCTGGTCGGTCGCGCTGGTGTCCGGGGTGGCGACGACGCTCGTCCTCTGCGGCTACCTCTACTGGCAGCAGCAGTCCTTCGGAGACCCGCTCGCCTTCGTCCACGCGCGGAAGGCCTGGGGAATGAACCAGACGTGGATGGAATTGGTCACGTCCTACTGGCACCGCACCGTGGCGGGGGAGGTGGGGCTCGAGGGCTGGCTCGACTTCGCCACCCTGCCGTGGCTCGTCGTCTGCTCGGTGCTGTCGTGGAAGCGCTTCGGCGCCGCGCACGGGTTGTTTCTCGCCGCCATCGCCGCGACGGCCCTCCTGACGGGCCAGGTGTGGGCGCTGAGCCGGCTCGGCCTGTGCGGCTTCGGCGTCTTCCTCCTGCTGGCGCGCTGGACCGAACGGCCCGCCCTCGCACGCGTGCTGGCCGTCGTCGGGCTGGCGGCCATCACCATCGGCGGGGTCCGTTTTTCCAGCGGGTACTTCACCGGTTCCTAGAGGCAGGGCGGCTTGCCACGAGGACTTTGGACCTGATAGGTCGGCGCCCCACTGACGGGTTTCCCGAGCGAGGTTCGACAGGTGGCGTCCGAAAAAGCCTTCTACCGCAGGACCGAGGCCTGCCGAGTCTGCGGCAACCCCGAGCTGGCGACCATTCTCGACCTGGGCCACCAGTGCCTGACCGGAGTCTTCCCGAAGGCCGGCGCTCCGCAGCCCCCGGCCGGTCCGCTCGAGCTGGTGAAGTGCCAGGGGCCGGCGTCGAAGGCGTGCGGGCTGGTGCAGCTTCGCCACACCTACGAAGCGTCCGGAATGTACGGCGCCAACTACGGCTACCGCTCGGGGCTGAACCGGTCGATGGTCGAGCACCTGCGCGCCAAGGTGAAGGCGCTGACGGCCCGCGTCCCGGTCGGCAAGGGCGACCTAGTGCTGGACATCGGCAGCAACGACGGCACCACCTTGTCCTTTTACCCCGCCGACGGCACGACGCTCATCGGCATCGACCCGACGGCCGCCAAGTTCAGGCAGTACTACCCGCCACACGTGCAGGTGGTGCCCGACTTCTTCACCGCCGACAACTTCCGCAAGGTGGCCGGCGCGCGCCGGGCCAAGGTGGTGACGTCGATCGCGATGTTCTACGATCTCGAGCGGCCGTTGGACTTCATGCGCGACGTGCGCGACGTCCTCGCCGACGATGGCATCTGGCACTTCGAACAGTCCTACCTGCCGTCGATGCTGGCCGCCACGTCGTACGACACCATCTGCCACGAGCACGTCGAGTACTACTCGCTGCACGACATCAAGTGGATGACCGAGAAGACCGGCCTGCGCGTGGTCGACGTGACGCTGAACGACGTCAACGGCGGCAGCTTCGCGGTGACGGTGGCCAAGGCAAAGGGAGGCGAGCCGGTGCCGCCCGCGGTGGCCGAGCTCTTGAAGTCCGAAGAGGCGGCCGGGCTGGGCACGCCCGAACCGTACAAGAAGTTCGCCGCGGCTACGGCCCGGCACCGCGACGAGCTGAAGGCGCTCGTGGCGAAGCTGAAGGCGTCGGGGAAGAAGGTGCTCGGGCTGGGCGCTTCCACCAAGGGCAACGTGCTGCTCCAGTACTGCGGCTTCGGGCCCGCCGACCTGGCCTGCATCGCCGACGTCAACCCGGACAAGTACGGCTGCGTGACGCCCGGCACCGCCATTCCCATCGTGTCGGAAGCCGACGCGCGGAAGGCCCGGCCGGACGTCTTCCTGGTGCTGCCTTGGCACTTCCGCGACGGCCTGCTGCAGCGCGAAGCCGACTTCGTCCAGGGCGGCGGCAAGCTGCTCTTCCCGCTGCCACGCATCGAGCTCGTTCCGGCCTGAGGACTGCCTGTGACTGCCAAGACTCTCATCTTCGTACCGACGTACAACGAGCGGGAGAACGTCGGCCCGCTGTGCGGCCAGGTGCTCGCGCTGGGGTTGGACGCCGACCTCGTCTTCCTCGACGACAACTCGCCCGACGGCACCGGAGACGTGCTCGACGCTCTGGCCGAGAAGCACCCGCAGGTGAAAGTCATTCACCGGACCGGCAAGCTGGGCATCGGCGGCGCCCACCAGGACGGCATCGCCTACGCCTACCAGCACGGCTACCAGGCGCTCGTCACCCTCGACTGCGACTTCACCCACTCGCCGGCCGACATACCGCGGCTGTTGGCCGGGCTGGACGGCGCCGACCTCGTCGTCGGGTCGCGCTTCATGGAAGAGGGAAGCCTGCCGGGGTGGTCTCGCCTGCGAAGGACGCTGACCTCGCTCGGCCACTTCCTCACGAAGCACATGCTGGGCATCGGCGGCGACGCCACCGGCGCCTTCCGCGCTTA
>JAHFDQ010000163.1 GCA_023248915.1 Archangiaceae bacterium
GGGAATGGTGATCTTCGAAAAGCCCCGCTTGAAGTCGTAGCCGGTACGGTAGCAGGACAGGTCGCCGCGCCGTATCCACCGCGCGAACTGCTCGACCACCTTGCACGGTTCTCGCTCGCCACCCTCGCGCAGGAGCCAGCGCAAGTCGGCTGCGCTCGCCCGGTCGGGGTTCGACAGCCAGTTGACGCGCCCGGCGACGGCGTCGAACACCGGGCTGTGCTCGGCCCGGTCGAGCAGCTTGGACAACAGGCGCAGCCAGGTGTCGACGGGGACGTAGCGGTACTTCAGGCGCCGGGCCGGGGGGCCGGGTTCGACCCGCTTCGCCAGGGGCAGTCGCAGCGCCGAAAGGCCCCGGAAAAGCAGCTCGCGGCCGGTGCGGCTGGCCGTCCGCTGCGCGTTGATGGACGCCAGCGCCAGGTCGACCCCCCGCTCGAGGGCCGGGCCGTAGGCGGCCAAGAGCTTCAACAGGAAGAAGCCCCGCCCCAGGTCGGCGGGCGACCCGATGGTGATGAGGCCCTCGAAGTCGTCGTGGATGCCGGCGTACCCATACCCGAGGATGCCGCCCATCGAATGGCCGCAGTAGAAGATGCGCTTGCGCCGGGTGATGCGCTTGACCCCGGCGACCGCCGCAGGCAAGTCGTAGAGGAAGTAGCTGTCGATGTCCCAGCCGTAGTCGAGGTCGGCGGGCGGGTTGCGGTCGTACCGCTTGGCGCACTCGCGCTGAAAGTCGATCGAGCTCTTGCCGTGCCCGCGCAGCTCGAGGACATGAATATCGACCCCGAAGAACAGCAGGTTCTTCACGAATTCGCCCGAGGTCCAGGCGTGGCGGTTCTGCGAGAAGCCATGCACCAGGAGCAGCGGCTCGCCGAACAACGGCTGGTGGAAAGGCTGCTCGACCGGCCGGTAGCGGGTGATGACCAGGCTCCAGCGGTCGGAGGTCTCGACCACGTACTTGGTCTTCTTGTACAGCGACCGGAACTCGACGTCGTCGACGGTCGGCGCCGCGGGCGGGGGCGCGGCCTCTTCGGGCAACCTCATCCCCCTCAATCTAGAGGCCCCGGCGCCCGCTTCCAACCTTCCTCGACCAGGCGCTTCACCTGGCCGACCAGGAACAGCGAACCGGCGCACAGCACCAGGTCCCCGGCCCCGGCCGCGGCGACCGCGCCGTCGAGCGCCTCGCGCACCGAGGCGCAGGCGAACGCCTTGGGGCACAGCTCTCTCGCCTCGGCCAGGTAGCGGTCGGGGGCCAGCGAGCGCATGCTGGGCAGGGGCGACAGGTGCGCCGACGCGCAGACCGGCAACAGCGTGCGCAACATCGGGCGCCGGTCCTTGTCGGCCAGCACCCCGAAGACGAGGTGCACCCGCCGCCCGGGGTAGAGCGTGGCGAGCGCGGCCACCAGCGTCTCGACCGCGGCCGGGTTGTGGGCGCCGTCGAGCACCACCGGCGGCCGGCCATCGAGCGTCTCGAGCCGACCCGGCCACTCGGCCCCGGCGAGCCCCTCGCGCGCGTGGGCCGGCGCCACCGGCAGCCCGCGGTCCCCGAGCAGCTCGAGGCAGGCCAGCGCCACCGCCGCGTTCTGGACTTGATGCCCACCGGGCAGGCCCGGCCAGAGCTTCGGTAGCGCCGACTTCAGGCCCCGGTAATGGAACGTCTTCGCCCCTTCGCCCGCCTCGGGCACGAGCAAGAAGTCCCGGCCCTCGAGGAAGAAGGGCGCTCCCACCTCGCGGGCGACGCGCTCTAACACCGCCAGCACCTCGGGCGGCTGCCGGGCCGAGACCGCCGGCACGCCGGCCTTGAAGATGCCGGCCTTCTCGCCGGCGATGGCCGAGAGGGTGTGGCCCAGGTAGTCCATGTGATCGAAGGATACCGGCGTCACCGCGGTCACCAGCGGGCGCGCCGCGGCAGTGGCGTCGAGCCGGCCGCCGAGCCCGGTCTCGAGCACGGCCACGTCCACCTGCTCGCGCGAGAAGTGCCAGAGGGCGGCCACGGTGCCGGCCTCGAAGTAGGTGAGCGGCGGCGGGTCGGCCGCGGCCTCGGGGTAGAGCTCGAGCACCTCGAGCAGGCGCTGGCCGAGCAGCGCGTCCGAGATGTCCTGGCCGTTCACCTTGAACCGTTCGTTCACGCGCACCAGGTGCGGCGAGGTGTACAGCCCCACCCGGTAACCCTGGGCCGACAGGCAGGCCGCGATGAAGGCGCAGGTCGACCCCTTGCCGTTGGTGCCGGCGACGTGGACGGCCGGGTAGTCGCGCTCGGGGCTCTTAACCGCCCTCAACGCCGCGTGCACCCGGTCGAGCCCCAGCCTCACCCCCGAGGGAGCGAGCGCTTCGAGCCAAAGCATCGCCTGCGCCCCAGTCGAGGGGAGCGCCGCGCCGGTCACGCCAAGAGCCCCAGCACCTGCGCCAGCTTCGGCCGTAAGTCCTTGCGCCCGACTATGGCGTCGATCATCCCGTGCTCGAGCAGGAACTCGGAGCGCTGGAACCCTTCGGGCAGCTTCTGGCGAATCGTCTGCTCGATGACGCGCGGGCCGGCGAACCCGATCAGCGCCCGGGGCTCGGCGAGGATGACGTCGCCCAGCCAGGCGAACGAGGCGGCCACCCCGCCGGTGGTCGGGTGCAGCATCACCGACACGTAGGGCTTCTTCACGTGGCGGAAGCGCGCGATGGCCGCCGAAGTCTTGCCCATCTGCATCAGCGAGAAGATGCCTTCCTGCATGCGGGCGCCACCCGACGACGAGAAGACGATGGCCGAGCAGTCGAGATCATGCGCCCGCTCGAAGATGCGGGTCACCTTCTCGCCCACCACCGACCCCATCGAGCCGCCCATGAACTCGAAGACGAAGCAACCCACCGAGACCTGCCGGCCCTCGAGCCGGGCCAGCCCCGAGACGAAGGCGTCGGACTCGCCCAGCGCCTTCTTCGAGGACTTCAGCCGGTCGCGGTACCGCTTCGAGTCGGTGAAGACGAGCGGGTCTTGCGGTTCGAGCGCCTGGTCCAGCTCTTGGAACGAGCCCGGGTCGAACAGGGCGGCCAGCCTCGCCCGGGCCGGCCAGGCATGGTGGTGCGAGCAGGCGGGGCAGACGTTCAGGTTCTTCTCGAGCTCGGCGCGGTAGACGATCTCGGCGCACTCGTCGCACTTGGCCCAGAGACCTTCCATGCGCGACGCGCTGGCGCCGGCGTTGGCGCGGTCGTCCACCTCGGGGCCGTTCGGGGCGAGCCGCTTTTTCTTCGAGAACCAGGGCATGGCGCACCCGTAGTGCCGAAGGGCGGCCTTCGTCAACCGTCAAGCTCGAAACCCCCGCTCGGCCCCTCTACAATCGCCGGGTGCAGAACCCCGTCGCCGCCCGCCGCACCGAGTTGGCTCGCGCCTTCGCGACTCGGGCCTGCGAGCTGCCCCGCCTCGAGCACACCCGCCTGCGCTTCTCGCTGGGCACGTCGATCTCCGAGCTGAAAGTACCTTTCCACGTCTCGGCCGACGCCTCGCGCATCTTCGCGGCCGCGGCCCGGCAGTTGGCCTTCCTGTTGCTCTCGCGGCACCGCGACCAGGTCACCGAGGACGACTTCGACCCCTTCCTGGTGTCGCCCGAGTTCGGAGCCATACCGCCCGCGCAGCGGCTGTTGGGCACCGGCGCCGGCGGCCCCGACGTGCGGGCGACGGCCGAGCTGGGGTTCCGGCTGCACCCGGCCTTGACCGGCGGGGTGATGGCGGCCTGGCTGGGGTCAGGCGGAGGCGGCCGGTCGCTGGTGGCGCTGGTCATCGAGGTGCTGCGCAAGGCCTTCGCCGAGATGCAGGGCTCTCGCGGCCGCGAAGAGACGCCCACCGTGGCGGCGCTGATGCTGTCCAGCCAGTTGGCGGTCGCGGAGGCCGCCCTGCGCGAGGCGCACCTGCCGAAAGCAGTGGACCGGCACCTGCGCGGCGCGGCCGGAGTCGGCGTCTTCCTGGCGCTGCGCCTCGGCGCCGAGCGGGCGCTGCGCGAGGCGAACGCCTCGCCCGAGCTGGCGATGCGCGTCGAGGCGCCACTATCGGCGACGGCGCTGCTCGGCGGTCGGGCGGCGCTGGCCGGCTCGGGCGCCAACCTGTTCGGGGCCGACCTGACCGGAGGGCTGGCCGCGGTGGACGAGGCGGTGGCCCGGTTTGCCGCCGGCGGCGACCCGCGCGCGTGGGAACAGGCGGTCCTCCAGCGGGTGGCGTCCGACGAGGGGACGGCCCGGTTCGCCGAGCGGGACGCGGCGACCGCCTTCCTCCGAGACCGGCTCGCTCAGTTGGCGATGTTCGGCGAGCAGCGGCTGGCCCCGGTCGGCCCGGCCCAGTGGGCGATCGAGCTGGTCACCCACGTGGGCGCGCTGACTTCGTTCCTCTCGAACGAGAAGGCGCGCAAGGACGCGGCGAAGGACTTTACCCAGGCCGCCGAAGGTCAGCCCGACGCCACCCGCGCCGCGCTGCGCGAGCTGGGGGCGGCCCTGAAGGGTTTCAAGGACAAGGACCCGGCCGCGGCCGCCGGGCTGTCCCGCGCCGAGGCCCACTCCGCCTACGCCGCCGCCTGCCTCGCCGCCGGCGCCGAGCTGTGGCTCGAACGGGCGCTGTTGCCCGCGAAGCGGGCGCTCGAACCCCGCACCGGCGCCGAGAGCGAGGGCGGGCTCGAGACCGAGTATTCGCAAGGAAGGCTCTACCTGGTCTCGGCCGGCCCCAACCCGCTCTTGAAGGCCGCGGGGACGTCGGCGGTCGCGCACCTGTTCGTCGACGTCAAGGACTTCACCCGCCGCACCAACCTCTTGGGGCAGGCCGCGATCGCCGAGTTCCTCCGCCGCGAGTTCTACCTGCCGATTCTCACCTCGGCGAAGCACCACTACGGGGGCATGAGCCACCTGGCGGACAAGGGCGGCGTCTCGGTGAACAACCTGCTCGGCGACGCCTTGTCGGCCAGCGGCGGCATCGAGGCGCTGGTGGCGTTGGCCCTCGACATTCGGCGGCACCTGGCCGTCTACGAGCGGCAGCTGGCGGCCGCCGTCTCGACCGACCAGGTCACCCAGGCCTTACGGGACATCGAGAACGCCTACGCCCAGAAGCTGGCGGCGGCACCCCCCGAGCAGGGCCCGGCGCTCGAGAATGAGCGCGAGGCGGCCTTCTCGCGGGCCCGCGGAGAAGGGCTGGAGGCGGGGGTGTTCATCTCGTTCGGGCCCGCGCCGATGGTGGTCACCCTGGACGACGAGCTCTTCGGCCGCTTGCGGGTGGCCATCGCCGACCGCATCAACGAGAGCGCGCGGGGCACCGCCCGGTCCTCGGGAGCGCGGGCGCGCGCCGACGCCACCCTCGAAGCCGAGCGCCGGCGCCGCCAGAACCGGCGTCTGGCCCACCCCTGGTCGGTTTTCGTCGGGGCTCCCTTCAGCATCGCCATTCCGCCCGCCGAGGAAGACGCGGCCCGGGCCGCCGTCCAGGCGAACGACTTGCCCGCCGCCATGCGCGCGGTGGCCGACCCGGTGAAGCGGGCGGTCGAGGCGTCAGGCCGCGCTGCCGACCGGCCCGGCGACATCTACAACGCGGGCGCCGCCGTCTCGGAAGAGGCGCTCCTCGCCTACCAGGAAGCCACCGGGGGCCGCCGCGTCTTCAAGCAGGTGCAGCTCTCGCCCGACCAGCTCCACCCCGACCTGCGCGACCGCTACTGCTTCGGGCCCGACCCGCTCTACCTCTTGGCCTCGTTCAAGCCCGACGGCGCCCTGGCCGAGCTGTTCCGCTACGCGGGGAAGGTGGTCTTCAAGGGGCTGGAACGCGGCGGCGGCATCGGGGTGTGGGAATTGATCGGCGAGGGCCCGCTCTTGTCGCTCTTCGCCCTGCACCACGCGGCGCCGTGGTTTCGCCAGTAGCCTGGCTGCCTAGAAATCGAACTCGTCGCCCTCTTCGAGCACCTCGACCGCCAGGCCGTCGAGCTCGCGCTTCACCTGAGGAACGAAGGCGGGCTTCAGGTGGTACAGCAGCACCTCGGCCCCGTTGCGGTGGAACTTCTCGAGCTCGCGCCGCATCGTCCGGGGCGTCAGGTGGCCCGAGAGGTCGGCGAGCTCTTGCAGCCGGTTGGGGAAGCTGGTCTCGAGCAGCACCGCCTTCAAGTTTTGGGTGGCGTTCAGCACCTTCCACAGCTTCTCGGTGGGGCCGGTGTCGCCGCTCATCGCCACGGCGGTCTGGCCGTCGGACACCACGAAGCCGCAGCTCTCGACCGGGTGGGACACCGGAATGGACTGGATGGTGTAGCGCCCGATCTTGAGGGTGGCTCCGGAACGGAACGGCTTCAACTTCACCACCGGGTTCTTCCGGGACGGAATGCGGGTGAAGTCCGGCCAGAGCGCGTTGTTGAAGACGTTGTCGCGCAGCGTCTTGGCGCACTCCCGCGACGCGTGAATGGCGATGGGCCGGTCGCGCAGGCCGACGACGAGGTCCGCGATCAGCGGCAGGTCCTTCACGTGATCGAAATGGCTGTGCGACAGCACGATGTCGTCCAGCTTCGCGAGCTGTTCCAGCGGCAGCGTCGCGGTCAGAGCGCCGGCGTCGAGGGCGAGCGCCCCGTCGATGAGGAAGCAGGTGGTCTTGCACGTGGGGAGCTCGCCACCGTGGCACCCCAGCACTCGAAGTCGCACGCCTAGAGGTCTCCGAACTTCCACTTCATTTCGAGGTACTTCAAGAAGTCGTGCAGCCGGGCCGAGTCGCGCACCGTCAGGCGGTCGCCCGAGCGTTCGATCAGCCCCGACCGCTCGAGCTTGTCGAGCGTGAAGCTAATCGCCGGCTCGCCCACGCCGATCTCCTGGGGCAAGTCCTTCAGAGGGAAGTCGATCTCGATGCCCTCTTCCATCGCCTTGCCGCGGAACTGGCAGGCCTGGAGCACCTGGTGCACCACCCGGCTCGACGGGTCGCCGAGCAGCAACGCTTCGATCTGCGAGTCGGCCTCGGACAGCCGGTCGGACAGCTTCTTGATCATCCGCACCGCGATCTCGGTGTTCCCCCGAATCATCCCCTCGAACGTCTTGGGGTCGATGATTAGGACCTTGGCGTCTTCGGAGACCGTGGCGGTGGCGTTCCGGGGCTTGTTCGAGATGATCGCCATCTCGCCGAAGAACTCGCCGGGGCCCAGCACGGCCAGCACCTTCTCGACGTCGCGGACCTTCTTGGAGATCTGCACCTTGCCCGACTGCAGGACGAACATCTCCTTGCCGGGTTCACCCTCTTGGAAGAGGGTGGTGCCCTTCGGCAATTCCTTGCCGAAGCGTTGGAAGAGGGTTTCCTCGGCGCCCATAGCCTAGAGGTAGTTAGCCGCGCGTTCAGAAGCCGGTCAAATTTGTCGCGGAAGGTGTAGCAGGTGCCACAGGGCCTGTGCTGGCGCCTACTTGTGGGTGGCGGTGTAGACGCCGTCCCAGCCCGGCCCGGGCGGGTGGGCCTTCAGCGCGACGATCTCGTCGAGGTAGCGGCGCGACGGCGGGTCGCCCGGCCAGAGGCCTTCGACCTGGCGAAACGCGGTGGCGGCGTCGTCGAAGCGCGCCTGGACGTAGGCCTCGACACCCCGCTCGAAGAGGCCGATGGCTTCTGCTTCCTTGCCCTCCGGGCGGCCGATGGCGCGCAGCTCGTAAATGCCGACCGGCTTGTGCTTGCCCTTGACGCGGACGGCGCCCAGGCGGCGGGCCGCCACCCGGTCCTTCACCGAGGCCCAGGTGGTCTCGGACAGGATGATGCGGGTCTCGTAGTCCTTGTTGGTGCCTTCGAGGCGCGAGGCCAGGTTCACCGCGTCGCCCATCACGGTGTAGTCGCTGCGGACGTCCGAACCCATGTTCCCGACGATCATGGTGCCGGTGTTGACGCCTACGCCGATGTCGAACGCGGGGTAGCCCTCGGCCCTCCACCGGGTCTTCAGCTCTTCCAGCTTCGACAGGAAGGCCACCGAGGCGCGGCAGGCCAAGAAGGCGTGGTCCGGCTGGTCGATGGGGGCGTTCCAGAAGGCCATCAACGCGTCGCCGATGTACTTGTCCAGCGTGCCCTTCTCGTCGAAGACGATCTGCGTCATCGGCGTGAGGTATTCCTTGATGAAGGCGGCCAACTGTTCGGGGGCCATGCGCTCGGACAGGGTGGTGAAGCCGCGGATGTCCGAGAACAGCACCGTCATCTCGCGCTTCTCGCCCCGGTTCAGCTTCTCGGGGTACTTGAGCGCCTCTTCCATGACGTCGGCGCCCAGGTACTTGCTGAAGGTCGACCGCAGCTTGAACTTCTCCTGGTCCATCGACAGGTAGCCGAGGAAGACGAGCCCGAACGAGGTCGAGAGCATGCTGACCACCGGCATCACCGTCGCGATCTGGGAGCCTGCGGCGAACAAGACCTGGTCGATCACGAGGTAGCCGCCCACCACCGCGGCAATCGCCATCCCCTTCAACCAGAACGAGGCGAGGCGTGGAATGGTAACCCCGAGGAGCAGCGCGAGGAGCACCATCGCCAGGCCTTCGAGCAGCTCGTAAGTCAGCCCCCTCCGAACGAGGTAGTCACCAGCCAAGATGTTCGACGCCACCGAGGCGTGCACGTACACCCCGGGCGCCATCTCTTCGAACGGGGTGACGCGCTGATCGCCGGAATTGCCCACCACCGTCACGCCGACCAGCGCCAACTTGCCGCGCACCGTCCCGGGGTCAACTTTGCCGTCGATGACGTCCACCACGCTCAGGGTGTGAAACGCCGAGGCCGCCCCTACGTGGTTAATGAGCAGGAATGGATCCTCGGGGGCAGCAAAGGGCACCAGCACCGACGGCTGACCGTCTCGCCTCAATCGTACCCCGGCGATGGCGTCGCTTTCGAAGGCGATCTCGGGGCGGGTGCCGTAGTAGGCAGCCGCCGCCTGCACCGCGAGGCTCGGGAGAAGGCCCCGGGGGCCGGTGAGCTTGGCCAAGAGCGGCGTCCGTCGAATCGGGCCATCCGGGTCGGGCTTCTCGTTGAAGAAGCCGAACCGATTGCCGGCGCGGGCGAACAGAGGCAGTGGCGTTTGCGCCGAATATTGGTACCACGACGCGAGCTGGTCGAACGGCACCTCGTAGAACGAGTTCGGAGCCGGGCCCGTGGCCCTGCGCAGAAGGTGGGGTTCGAGCACCGAGGCGTACTCGCGTACCTTCTCGGGCGGAACCTCTTTGACGTCGTCCTCGGGGAAGGTGATCACTCCCTGGACCACCTCGGGCGCCTCGACGAACGCCCGCGCCAGCTCGAGATCCGGGGAGCGCTGACTCTTCTCCTCGAGCCTGGCGCGGAACGAAGCGAACCGCGCGGCCTGCTCAGGACCCGCCGCGACCGCAGCCTGGTCGAAGTCCTCGACCATCGACCGATACGCCGTGCTCGAGCTGTCATTGGCTTCGTCGGTGAAGTCGATGTCGAGCGCGACGGCCCGGGCACCAGCGCCGTGCAGCGCGCGAAGGGCCTCGGCGATACGGGACCTCGACCAGGGCCACAGCCCGTATCGCTGCACGCTCCGCTCGTCGATGGCTATCACGACCACGTCGGGGTGCGGAGCCCGTGGGCCGCGCGCCCGGAACTTCACGTCGGTGGCGCGGCCCTCGAGCATCTGAATCGTCCGCAGCACTACCCCGGGCGGACGCAAGGCCTCCAGGACGCCGACGACCGGCCTCGAGTCGGCCCAGACGTGGACGCCCGCGCACGCCAGGGAAATCGCGAGGGCGAGCACTTCATATCGGCGGCGGGAAAGGAAGGTGCCCATGGGGCGCGCCGCATCGTAAGCGCAACGGCCTTCGGCCCCAAGCGCTGCATGGCCGCGGGAGAGCCGGGCCTCGACTCCACTCGGCCTGACCGGACTGATGGACGCTGTTCACCCCGAGCGGAGCCGAGGGGCAACCCCAGGCCGATCGCATCTATTTCGCGGCCGCGCCCCGTGATTCAGATCGCTTGGCTCCGCTCGACGCGCTCGCGGGGACGGGCCGGGGGAAGCTGGCGAAGGCCGCTAGGAACAAGTTGGCCCTGCTGGGCATGTGACCCGGAGGAGGGGTTGGAATTAGCCCCGGCGCGAGGCGCTGAGGGGCCTACTCGCCTTAGGCTGGGTTGCCATCGCGCTGCCGGTCGCCTTCGTTTTCTCGTATGGGGAAGGGAGTCCAGGCGCGCGCGTCGGGGCTGGGTGCCTCTTCGTAAAGGTGCCCTGTTTTGGCCGAGAAAGTTCTCGGGAATTCGGCCGGCGAGACCTCTTAACGTGCCGGAATCAGGAACCTCGCTGCGCGGATATCCGAGAACTTTCTCAGCAAAAACAGGCCGCTTTTTCGACCGCCCCCCCCGGGCGGAATTCGCTGACTCCTCAGCGCGATCGCATCTAATTCGCGGCCGCGCTCGGACAGGTGAAGACCCGACAAGGCGATGGTAAACGCCGATGCAGCGGAACGCGCCAGCGGGAAGGTCCCCACGCAGGTGACAGGACCCGGCCCATCGCTATCGCAGGGCGTCCGAAACCCCTCAACCAAAGATTCGATTCCCCTGAGGGGCACCTCACCTCTGCGTGCGGCCCATGACAACCGCCCGGCCAGCCGGTAGAAGCAGCCTCCGTGGCGACGACCTACAGGCAAGCGGGAGTGGACATCGAGGCCGGCGACGCGCTGGTCGAACGCATCAAGTCGCTGGCCGCGCGCACGCGGCGGCCCGAGCTGCTCTCGGGCGTCGGAGGCTTCGGAGGCCTGTTCGCGATTCCTCCCGGTAAGTACCGCGAGCCGATACTCGTTTCGGGCACCGACGGCGTCGGCACCAAGCTGAAGGTCGCGTTCCTCACCGGCCGCCACGACACGGTC
>JAHFDQ010000164.1 GCA_023248915.1 Archangiaceae bacterium
CGTCCCCGCCGACGAGCTCGAGTGCGCCGTGCTCGACCGCTTCGACGGCCTCACCCACGCCGAGAGCGCCGAGGTGCTGGGCGTTTCCGAGCGCACGGTGCGCCGCATGCTCTCGCGCGTCGACGAGCGCCTCGCATCGCTTCAGCGTGAGGTCTCATGACACGCTCGCCTCGCACCGACGAGCGAGCCCCGCTTCAGGAGCTCCCATGAATCACCCGTCCCGCCTCGCGCTCGACCGGCTCGCCTTGGCACAGGGCGCCCCGCCCGCAGAGCTGCGCTCGCACGTCGAGACCTGCGAGGCCTGCCGTGCGCACCTCGCCGCGGTGCAGGTCGAGCTGCCGAGGCCTGCTTGGCTCGACGGCGTCGCCAGCCGCCCTCCGCGCTGGCGACTGCCGGTGATCGCGCTGGCCGGTGCGCTCGCCGCCAGCCTCGTCATCGTCATCTCCCTGCCCCGCCCCGACGCCGTCGCCAAGGGCAACCCCGCGCTCACCGTCTGGATCAAGCACGGCGAGCAGGTGACCCCGTGGTCGAGCGGACCGGTCAGGGCGGGAGACGCGGTCCGCCTCGAGGTGGCTCCCTCGGGCTTCTCGCACGTGCTCGTCGCCCAGGTCCCGGCGAGCGGCGCGCCGCGCGTGCTGTACGAGGCACGCCTCGAGCGGACACGACCCACAGTGCTCACACCCGCCTGGACCGTCGACGCCGAGGGCGCCGAAGAACACCTCGCCGTGCTGCTCAGCCATCACGCGCTGGCCGACGACGAGGTCACCGCCCGACTGGGCCGCCGCGACGCCGAATTCTGGAGCTTCGAGTACCGCCTGCAGAAGGAGCACCCATGAGTCTCGCCCTCTTGGTCGCGGTGTTCGCCGCCGCCCCTTCGGACTCGCCCGACCCCGCCGAGCGACGCGTCGCCGTCATCGTCGGCTCGAACCGCGCCACCCCGGGCCGCGCCGAGCTGCGCTATGCCCACGCCGACGCGCGTGCGATGGCCGACGTGCTCGAGAGCGCCGGCCAGTTCCGCACCGGCGACGTGGCCGTGCTGCTCGACCCGACCCCCTCGGCGGTGCTCGCCGCCCTCGACGCCGCGCGCGAGAAGCTCGCCGGCCCGCACACGATGCTGCTCTTCTATTACTCGGGCCACGCTGACGACGCGTCGCTGTACCCCGGCGGCGAGATGCTGCCCCTGCAAGCCCTGAAGGAACGCCTCGCCGACGAACGCGTAGCCGTACGGGTAGGCGTCATCGACAGTTGCCGCGGCGGAGGCTGGACCCAGACCAAAGGCCTCAACCCCACCGCGCCCTTCGCGGTCGGACTGCCGGTGCTGTCGAGCGAGGGCACCGCGCTGCTCGCGTCGAGCTCGGGCCTGGAGGACGCGCACGAGACCGAGTCGCTGCAGGGCAGCTTCTTCACCCACTACCTGGTCGCGGGCTTGCGGGGCGCGGCCGACCAGACCGGCGACGGGCAGATCACCCTGTCCGAGGCCTTCGCCTACGCCGACCGGCTCACCATTCGTGACTCGGCAACGCGCGCGCCGACGCCCCAGCACCCGAGCTTCGACCTGCGGCTGCGGGGCCGCCAGGACGTGGTGCTGACCTCGGTCGGGTCGAGCCCCACGCTGCTCACCCTCGCCCAGCACGAAGGCCCGCTGCAGGTGGTGCAGTTGTCGTCGGGCATCGTGGTGGTCGAGGCGCCCGCTGGCGAGCAAGTGCTGCGCGTCACGCTCGCTCCCGGCGACTATCTCGTCCGCCGCGTCACCGAGAAAGGCGTGCTGTCGCGCGAGGTGCAGGTGCGCGAAGGCAGCCCGACGACGGTCGAGGAAACCAGCCTCACGCTCGTCGGCGAGGCGCGCATGGCGGCCAAGGGAGGGCCACCCGTCGGCCGCCACCAGCTTCAGTTGTCCGGAGCCGTATTGGCGGATGCCTACACCACCACTCTGGGGCTGCAGGGGTCATACACCTGGCGCTTCTCGGACCGCCTGGCTTGGCGCGTGGGACGCGGGCTCTATGGGGGAGGTGTCGAGACCGGGCTCAGAGCGCAACTCGAGAGGGACTTCGGGGTGATACCGACGTCCTTCAACGCCGTGGTTGGCGTCCTGGGCAGCGATCTCGTCTGGTTCATCTTGCCGGGCGGGCGGGACGCAGGGTCGGCCTTCGACGTCTCGCTCTCGCTCGGCCCGAGCGTGCTGATCTTCCAGGGTTCCACGCGCCTTCTTCCCGCGGCAACGGCGGCGGCCACACTCGCGTATCGGCTTCCGTCCGCGCCGTCGCTTGAAGTGACGGCCGAGGTGTCGGCGAACTTCGGTGCGGACTTCCTGGGTTCCCCGACCGCCTGGGCGAAGTTGCAGTTCAACCTGGGCCTGGGCTGGCACTTCCTGTAGGCGGCCGACTGGACAACGCCCTGGCCTTCGCAATAAAGACCGCGCCGGGTGGCGGCCGACCACTTCGACCGGGGGCTCGGATGAAGTCGATGAGCAAGGTGTGGACTGCGGCGGCGTGTCTTTTGACTTGGCTTGCGGCACCGCGCACCGCGGCGGCGGACTACCTTCGCCAGGAGGCGAAGCTCGAGGTGTCCCCGGCGATGAGCCGTGGTTTCGGAATGGCGGTGGCCATCGAAGGCGACACAGCCGTGGTCGGTGCACCGCTTGCCGACACCGCCTGGGTGTACGTGCGCAGCGGGGGCCAATGGACGATGCAGGCCAACCTCGGCACCCTCTACTCCTCTGCCTGGGCCTTCGGCGCCTCGGTCGCCGTCAGCGGCGACACCATCGTGGTGGGCGCGCCCAACGAAGACCGTTCGGGGTTGACCGGGCCCGGCGCCGCGTACGTCTTCACCCGCAGTGGCCAGTTCTGGTCGCAGCAGGCCAAGCTCGTGGCGTCCGACGCCGCGGCCATGGACTGGTTCGGCACTTCGGTGGCAGTGAGCGGAGACACGGCCGTCGTCGGTTCGCCGTTGGCCGACCTCACCACTCTGGTGAACGCCGGAGCTACCTACGTGTTCACCCGGTCCGGCGCAGCCTGGGCCGAACAGACCAAGCTCGTACCCAGCGACGTCGCACAGGAGGACCGCTTCGGCACCTCGGTGGGTCTGAGCGGTTCGCTGCTCGCCGTCGGGTCGATCAACGCGATGCAGGGCGTGAAGATCGACGCGGGCGCGGTGTACGCCTACTCGGGTGGCGGCGCGATCTGGACTTTGATCGGCAAGCTGCTCGCCACCACGCCCGACGACTACGCTCGGCTCGGCAGCTCGGTGTGCGTCAGCGGCGAGACGGTGGTAGCCGGAGCCCCGTCGGGGAAGGCCAACGGAGTCGCCTCGGGGGTGGCGTACATCTTCGCGCCGAAGACGGCGGGCACGAGCCCCCTCGCGGTGCTCTCCCCGAGCGACGCCCAGAGCTCTACCGACTTCGGCCGCGCGGTGGGGCTCAGCGACGGATTGGCCGTGGTGAATACCGCCGGCATCTCGACCGCCGTCGACCCGGCGGGGTACGTCTTCACCGCGACCGGGGGTTGGACGCAGCAGGAGAAGTTGGTTCCCCCGACCGGCGCCCTCGGATTCGCGGTGGCGCTGGCGGTGAGCGGCCCGGCGGTCCTGGTCGGCTCGGGCGAGGCGGCTTACCTGTTTCGAGTTCCCGGCGGCGACGGAACCGCGTGCCAGCTCGCCGCCGACTGCGCGGTCGGTACCTGCACGTCGGGGACCTGCTCGAGCGCCGACGGCGGCACGCAAGAGGACGGCGGTGCTCCGGGCGACGCCGGCACGGACCCCGGTAACGGGAAGGCCCGTGGCCCCTTCGGCTGCGCTTCAGTCACCGGCGTGCCTGTCATCGCCGCGATCGCCGTCATCGCGGTTTGGGCCCGCAGGCGACGGCGCCCGCAGGCCCGGGCGTAGAAGCCCTGATCGGCCCTCCCCCGGTTCAGGCTGGCGATGACGCTCGAGCCCCTCGACTGCTCAGCCTAGCCCGGCGTGTGCGCCGACTACGGCGCTCTCGCTGGTTTACTGTGGCAGCGGTAGCCGTCCCCAGCTTTCACATGAAGTTGGGTCTTGACTCTTGTTAAAGCCACGTTGAATATGGATGGCGTTCGGGGTGGCGATGCGAAACGTCGGGACATACGTCCAGGTAAACACGGCGGGTGTGCCCTTCAAGGCGTTCGTTCCTGCGCCCCTGCCTCCCGAGCCGCCGCTCAACCTCACCACCGCGGACCACGACCTCGTCGACCGCGCCAACCGAGCTCTCGGCCGCCTCGACGGCTTGACCTCGCTTCTCCCCAACATCTCGCTCTTTCGCTACGCCTACGTCCGCAAGGAGGCCGTTGTCTCGTCGCAGATCGAAGGCGCCCAGTCGTCGCTCGCCGACCTGCTGCTCTACGAGAGCGACCAGGCGCCCGGGTTCCCAATCGAGGACGCGCGCGAAGTCTCGGACTATGTCGCAGCGCTCGACCACGGGCTGAGGCGGCTCCGCGGCGGTTTTCCCATGTCGCTCCGGCTTCTCCGTGAGATCCACGGCATCCTCCTGCGCAGCGGCAGGGGCAGCGAGAAGTCGCCGGGCGAGTTCAGGACCAGCCAGGTCTGGATCGGCGGCTCGCGCCCGGGCAACGCGCGCTTCGTGCCGCCGCCGGCGGATCGAGTCATCGAGTGCATGGGCGCCCTCGAGAAGTTCCTTCACGGACAGCCAACGCAGGTACCGGCGCTCATCAAGGCTGGCCTCGCCCACGTGCAGTTCGAGACCATCCACCCATTCCTCGACGGCAACGGCAGAGTCGGCCGGCTGCTCATCACCTTCCTGCTCACCGCCGACGGCGCGCTCTCCGAGCCGATCCTCTACCTGAGCCTCTACTTCAAGTCCCACCGGCAGGAGTACTACGACCACCTGCAGCGGGTTCGCACCGACGGCGACTGGGAGGGGTGGCTCCGTTTCTTCCTCCAGGGCGTGGTTGAGACCGCGGACGAGGCGCTCGAAACCACCCGGCGCATCCTCGCGCTTTTCGACAAGGATCGGCGCCGCCTCGAGGGCCTCGGCCGCGCGGCAGCCTCGGCGTTCCGCGTCTTCGAGTTCCTCCAGAGGAAGCCGATCACCGGAGTCCAGGCCATGACGAAGGAGCTCGAGCTGACGTACCCGACGGTGGCATCTGCGCTCGACCGCATGAAGAAGCTCCATGTCGTCAAGGAGCTGACCGGCTACAAGCGCAACCGCGTGTTCGCCTACGCCCCATACGTCGAGATTCTGAGCGAGGGTACGGAGCCACTCCGATAGAGGCCTATCCTCGCCTGCGCGAGGTGGCGCGGGCGAGCTTTGGCCTTCGCCTTCACCCGGCGATAGTGCCCCCGCCGCCGCCGGCTTCGGACGAGCCTCCGTCGGGCGCGCCCGCGAACGAGCCCTGAGCACCGCCTGCCTCGACGGAAGTTCCGCGGCCCTTCCCACCCCACCCTGCTTCCCGCTACCCTGCGGGCGCGATGATGATCGACAGGATTCCGTCGGCGCAGCTGGTGGTCGTACCTGACGTATCCCGGGTCCCGACTGCCAAGGCGGCTCGCGTCGCGGCCGGCCTGATCTCGTCGGCAGCCGCCCTCGGGGCGGTTTAGTGAGCTTGCACTTGGCCTCTGGAAGACCCACCTGGCTGCTCGGCGTCATGCTCCCGCTGTTCGCGACGCAGACCTACCGGGTCGGTTGCGAGTGCGGTGGGCTGCCCCCAACCGCGTCCGGGGCGGCCGACTCAGGCTCAGTCGCCGGGCAGGACGGCGGAGGCGCTGGGCCGGCCGACGCGGGCGCTGATGCCGGCGACGACGCGGGCACAGGCGCCGACGCCGGCGACGACGCGGGCACGGGCGCTGATGCCGGCGGCGACGCGGGCGTAGGCGCCGACGCCGGCGGCGACGCGGGTACGGATGCCGGCGCAGACGCCGGTTCCGATGCTGGAAGCGACGCGGGTACAGACTCCGGCACCAACGCCGGGCCGCCGCTGTCGCTGGCGCCGGCCTCCGTCACCGTCGCGGTTGCCGACACCGTGACCTTCGTCGCCTCGGGAGGCCTGCTTCCCTACACCTTTGACCTCGCCTCGAACGGCTCGGGCGCGTCCGTCGGAGCGCTGACCGGCCTGTACACCGCCGGCACCACTGGCGGCGGCGCTTCCGACGTCGTCCGCGTGACCGACGGGCTGGGCGCGACCGCCACGGCGAACCTCACCGTCAACTGGGGCCTCTCGATTCTGCCGGCCAGCGTCGCGCTCGCAGTCACCAACACCCGCGCCTTCGCCGCGGACGGGGGCGTGGGGCCGTACACCTTCGGGTTCGTCACCAACAACTCCGGCGGCTCGCTGGCCCCGGGCTCGGGCCTGTACACCGCGGGGGCCACCTCCGGGGTCATCGACACCGTGCAGGTCACCGACTTCGCGCTGCACAGCGCCACCGCGACCGTCTCCGTCCAGCCGGCCCTCACCCTCGCCCCGGCGACCGACACCATCGCCTCGGGCTCGACCCACGCCTTCACCGGCTCGGGCGGCGTCGCTCCACTGACCTACTCGGTGTCCACCGACAACTCGGGAGGCTCAATCGGCGCCGGCACCGGCCAGTACACAGCCGGCCCCACCAGCGGCGTCGCCGACACCGTCCGCGTCACTGACGCCGAGGGCAACACCGCCCAGTCCACGGTTACCGTGAACCCGGCCCTGTCGCTCGCTCCGGCGACCCTCTTCCGCCGTATCGGGACGTCGGCGACGTTCGTCGCCAGCGGAGGCGTCGGCACCTACAGCTTCGGACTGCCCGCCAACAACTCCGGAGGTTCCGTCAACGCCGGCTCGGGGCTGTACACCGCCGGGGCCGTCGGCGGCGTGTCCGACACCGTCGGCGTCACCGACTCCGACGGGAAGACCGCGACGGCCTCGGTCGCGGTGACGATGGAAGTCGCCCGGCAGATTGCCGCGGGCGGCGCCTTCGCCTGCGTCGTCAGCCACGGGCGGGTGAAGTGCTGGGGTTCCAACGCCGACGGACAGCTCGGCGACGGCTCGCTGGTCGACTCGTCCATTCCGGTCGTCGTCGGGGGCGTCACCACCGCCACCGCGGTGGCCGCCAGCGTCCGCCATGCCTGTGCGTTGCTTTCGAGCGGACAGATTCGCTGCTGGGGCGCGAACGACTTCGGCCAGTTGGGCGACGGCACCACCACGCCCTCGCCTTGGCCGGTGGCGGTGACCGGCATCGCCACCGCCACCAGCGTCACCGCAGGGGGCATGGTCGTGCAGGCCGACTCGCACAGCTGCGCCCTGCTCCTGGACGGTACCGCCCGCTGCTGGGGCGGCAACGGGTGGGGCGAGCTTGGCAATGGAGGGACCACGCCGAGCAGCGTTCCGGTGCCGGTCACCGCCTTCGCCGGCACCGCCCAGGCCATCAGCGCCGGCTGCTCCTGGGTCGCCGCGCTCCTGGCAGACGGGCGCGTGTCGTGCTTCGGCAGCAACGGCTACAACCAGTGCGACGGGGCTGCCGGCGTCGACGGCGGCACGTACCTGGCTACCACGCCGACGGGCGAGGGCAGCTGCGTCATCCTGGCCGACCGGACGGTGGCGTGCTGGGGCGTCGACGACGACGGCGAGCTAGGGGACGGCACCACCGGCACCGTGAAGACCTCGCCCGTCGCCGTGGTTGGGGTCAACACCGCGGTGGGCATCGCGATGGAAGGAAACGAGTACGGCGGCGCTCAGGGTCACAGCTGCTTCCTCCTGGCCGACGGAACCTTGCGCTGCGCCGGGGACAACTACGACGGCCAGCTCGGCAACGGCTCAAACACGCCGTCCTCCATTCCGGTCGCCGTCACCGGCATCAACACCGCCGTGGACGTCGCCGCGGGGAGCGCTTCCATCACCACCACCAACGCGGTCGCCGCCGCCTTCTCCTGCGCGCTCTTGAGCGACGGCACCGTCAAGTGCTGGGGCTACGGCGGCGACGGCGAGCTCGGCAACGGCTCGACGGCCAATTCGTCGGTGCCGGTGACGGTGGCGAAGTACACCGAGCCGGTGCTGGCGAACGGCGGTGGCGCAGGAACGCCGAGCGGAAGCACGATTTCGGTCACCTATCCTTCGACCGTCGAGGGGAATCTGCTCGTCTGTTCCGTCTCGTGGTCCGGCGCGGGGACCTTCAGCTCGTTGAGCGACACCGCGGGCAACGCCTGGAGCATCGCCGTCGGCCCCTACTCCGGGGGGACGATGACCAGCGCCCTGTTCTACGTACCCAACGCCAAGCCCCAGACCGGCGACCAGGTGACGGCGAGCTGGGCTGCCAGCGTGAGCTTCCCCAACCTCACCTGCACCCAATGGGCGGGCCTTTCGAACGTCGCTCCCCTCGACCAGGTGGGTACCGCCTCGGGCACGACCACGGTGACGACGGCCGTCAGCACTGGAGGAAGCACGTCGGTCGACAATGAGCTCGTCATCGCGGTCGTCAACAGCAACTACTGGCCGACCGTCGGTGCGGGGTACACCCAGTTCGGCATCATCGGCGGGTACGAGACGGAATTCCTGACCACCGACGCCGCCGGATCGACGCAGACCGCCACCTGGACCATCGCCGACGGCTACGACTACAACGCGCTCATCGCCACTTTCAAACCCGATTCGCTCTAGCCGACTGCCCGAGTCTGGCGCGCCCTCCATTTCGTCAAGTAGCTGACCGGCTACAAGCGGAACCTCGAGGGTACGGAGCCACTCCGATAGAGGTCTGCGCTGCCGCCTTCCTCCACCCGCTTCCTGGTCTCGGAGCCGACGCCGGCACCTGGGGAGTCTGGACCCGGGGAAGGGACCTGTTGTCGCCCAGAACCTGATTCAGCCCGGCTCGACGCGCGCGGTGAATCTCACTCCCCGACGCTGCAGCTCGGCCAGAACGTGGTCGAGGAACCCCTTCTCGCGACCCAGCACCTCGGGCGGGTGGACTCCCGGCTGGCGAAAAGCACCCGAGACAATCATCCGCGCGACGATCGCCGCGGGGAAGGCTGTGGTCCGCGACATGCTGCGGGTCTTGGTCGTCGGATCATAGTAGTCGAGCAGGTCCCAGACCCTCCGCACCGGCCTGCCCGACTCGGTCCCTCGGGCGATTACCCGCATCACCGTCAGGTCGGCCTCGCCCTCGTCGTACGTCCACTTGGGGAAGAGCAGCTTTGAAGTCAGGTCGAGAGGTCTGATGCGCGCGCCGCCGACCTCCACCAGGTCCTTCGAGAAGAGCCCGGTCTCGCGCATCGCCCGCATCAACCCGATGTGGCCGGGGTAGCGCAGCGTCTTCTCCTTCATGAACGGCGCCTTCAGCGTGTACGCGAGGCTTCTGAGCCCGTCGGTGTTGAACGCCTCGACCGTGCCGACCCCGGGCAGGTCCATCAGCTCTGGCTCGGAGAGCGCCGGCTTCACCACCAGCTTTCCGTGCTCGACGACGCGCGAGGGCCGGACGTACTCCTCGATGACGTCTTGGGGCGCGAAGCCCGCCTTGTATTCGAAGGGCCACGACCGGACCACGGGCAGCCCACCCACGTAGATCTCGATCGACTCGCACGGTTCGAGCACGCTCGCAGCGTAGCCGGCGATCATGTTGCTCGTTCCCGGAGCCACCCCGCAGTCCACGACCGCGCAAACGCCGTTCTGGCGCGCGAGGTCGTCGAGCTCCCAGGCGTTCTCGGACATGAAGCTGATGTCGCAATACGAACGCCCGGCCTCGATCACCGCTCGCAGGGTCTGGAAGCCCAGGTGGCTGGAAAGCGCGCCGACGACGACGTCAAATGGCGCGACCGCCTTCTTCACCGCCGCGGGGTCGGCGAGATCGACCTCGAGCGCCTTCACCCGCGCCCGCTTCGCCACGCGCTCGAGCGCCTCGGGGCGCACGTCGGCGACCGTCACTTCGAGGCCCGGGTCCGCCGCCAGGTCGATCGCCAGCGCCGAGCCCACCATGCCACTGCCGAGAACCAGAGCTTTCTTCACGAGCGACCCCTTTGGAAACGCCCGGTGCGCTATCGGAGCTTTTCGGACTTCCGCCGCGCGTCGGCCTGCAGCTCGGGCCGGACGTCCGGCGCCGACGACGCCAGGTAGCTGTCGTAGGCGGCGCGGGCGTCCGAGCTGCGGCCCATCGCGCGGTAGGCCTCGCCCAGCCCGTAAAGCGGCGAGGCCATGTTGGCGTCGAGCCGCGAGGCGTACTGGTAGTCGGCCGCCGCCTCGGGAAAGCGACGCAGCCCGATGAAGGCGCTGCCCCGGGCGACGTAGGCGACGGTCAGCGTCGGCTCGAGCTGGATGGCGGTCGAAAGGCTCTGCAGGGCTGTGACGTAGTCCCTCGAGTTGATCTGCCGGACGCCCTGCTCGTAGTGCTGGCGCGCCTGCGAACGGGTGCCCTCGGCGACCGGGCCCGACCCGGGCGGTCGCCCCTGGGCCTGCGGAGAACCGCCGCCGACCTGCGCCATGCGGGCCTGCGCCTTGGCCACGTTTTCCCGCGCGCTCTTCCGGACGGCCTCGTCGGGGGTGAGCGTGACGACGCGGTTCCATCGGTCGATGGCCTGCGAGTAGTAGCCGAGCACGGCGTAAGCGTTGCCCAGCTTGAACAGCGCCTCGACGTTGCCGGGCGCGGCGTTCGTCGCGTCCTGGTAGGCGAACGAGGCCTCGCGGTACTTCTTTTCACCCATCAGCCGGTCGCCCTCGAACACCTGCCGGGCTGCCACGTTGGGCGCTGGCGGGCTCGGCTGGCTCGGTTCACCCGGCGGGCGGCGGACCTGCGACTCGGGCGCGGGGGCCGGGCTGGCGGCGGCCTCGGACCCCGGAGGAGGCCGGTTGGGCCCGGG
>JAHFDQ010000561.1 GCA_023248915.1 Archangiaceae bacterium
CGCCACCGCCTCCGCCTCCGCCTCCGCCTCCGCCGCCACCTCCACCTCCACCGCCGCCTCCGCCGCCTCCGCCGCCGCCTCCGCCTCCGCCTCCGCCTCCGCCGCCTCCGCCTCCGCCGTCCGCGACTCCGCCATCCCCGTCGCCTCCGTCCGCCTTCCCGGCATCGCCGCCGCCTCCTCCATCGGGCGAGCCGCCGTCGAGGTTTCCTCCCGCATCACTCGAGACGCCGCCGTCCCCTCCACCGGCGTCCGTCGCCGCGCTGGAGGCAATGTCGAAGCCGGCGCTGGAGGCTCCGGTAAGTCCGGGCGCGGAGGCCACCAGGGTGTAGCCGGTACCCGCCTTGTCGACGACGAGGCCCGCAAAGGAGGCGACTCCCGCTGCGACGCTCTGCGAGGTGGGGCCCGAGAGGCTGGCACCGGTGAGGTTGGTGCCGAGGGCGAGCGCAATGCTCGCGACCGAGGTGGCCACCGTGTTTCCGCCGGCGTCCTGAACGGTTACCTGGACTGCCGGGGCGATCACTGCGCCAGCGTTGGCGTTGGACGGCTGGACGCTGAAGGCCAGCTTGGAAGCGACTCCCACCGAGATGCTGAAGGTGTTGCTGGTCGCCGAGCTGACCCCCGACGACGACGCGATGAGGGTGTAGCCGGCGCCGGCCTTGTCGATGGAAATCCCCGGGAAGGTCGCTACGCCGGCGACGGCGTTCACCGTCAGCGTGCCGGAGAGGGTGCCTCCACTCAGGTTGGCGCCAAGGGCGAGCGTCACCGCCGCCGTCGACGAATTCACGGGGTTACCCATTCCGTCCTGCAGCGTCACCTTCACCGAGGGGGCGATCGACGCCGCCGCCGTCGAGCTCGTCGGCTGCACCGTGAAAACCAACCGCGTTGCGGGCGGGTTGGCCTGGGCGAAGGTCGCGATCACCGCCCAATAGGTGGGGCTCGGGCTGCTCGGGTTGAGCGCCCAGGTGTTGGTCGGAATTCCCGTGGACGAGATGATTCGATCGGCTGCCTCTCCGGATTGATGCCCCGAGCCGTCGAGCTGCAGCGCGCGCCCGGTGTAGCCAGCGGCCGGGTTGACGGAGAAATAGGTGGGGATGGGCGGGCCGAGGTTGACTACCGTCTCGACGAGCTCGTTCGCGATACGCGTTGCCGAGCCCGTCGATATCGACGGTGAGCTGCTGGTCCCGGTAGTGCTCGCCGTCCGGTCGAGCAGCCCAACGCCCGAATACTCCATCGCGACCGCTTCGGTCTGGTAGCTGCCTGGCGAAGGCGTCACCACGACTGCGAAGCCCGCCCCCGTCGAAATGACGGGCGCCGACATGACCGCGGCGCTCCAGTAGCCGGCGCCGATGCTGTCGTTCTTCTCGACGTGGACCGAGTAGGTGTTCCCTTTGTTGTCGGAAGCGGACAGGGCGGGTGAGCCTCCAGTCGCGTCGTCCGCGAAGCCCCAGGCGAGGACCACGATCCGGTTTCCGACCGTGGGATTCGCCGTGAACGCAGCCAGCGATACCGGCCCCCCGCTGGCTGCGCTGGCATGGGGCACCGCCTGGACGAAGGCGATCGCCGCCAGGGCCGGCCTCGCCGCGAAGAGCACGGCCAGGCAGCACAGCGCCCGTGCTCGGGGCGCGCTGCCCGTCCAAGCTTCCCTCTGCACTCGAACTCCCAATTCGAGCTCCTCGCGTCCGGGACAGCTTATCCGGCCTCGGGCAACAAGCCGACGTTGGAGGATACCCGCCGACATGTCAGACGCCGCGCGTCTACGGCAGCGCGACCCTCAACCCGAAGAGCGCCACCGTGTTGCGGGCCGCGGCCAGCGCCAGCGCTTCCGGCGCCAGGCCCTTCAGCTCGGCCACTTTCTTCGCCGTCTCGACGACGTAGCCGGGCTCGTTGCGCTTCCCCCGGTGCGGCACGGGCGACAGATAGGGGCAGTCGGTCTCGACCAGCAGCCGATCGAGCGGCACCTGGCGCACCGCTTCGTGCAGCGCCTCGGTCTTCTTGTAGGTGACCGTGCCAGAGATCGACACGTGCATTCCGAGCGCGAGGTACCCTGCCGCGGCCGCCGCGTCGCCGGTGAAGCAGTGGATGACGCCCCGGGTGACTCCCTCGTCCGTCAAGACCGCGAGGCAGTCGGCGTGCGCGTCTCGCACGTGGACGACGAGGGGCTTGCCGAGCCGGACCGCGAGCCGGCACTGGCGGCGGAAGGCGTCTGCTTGCACGGGCCGCGGCGACCGGTCGTAGAAGTAGTCGAGGCCGGTCTCTCCGACCGCCGCCACTTCGGGGAGCGCGCAGGTGGCCTCGAGCCGCTCGAAGTCGGCCGCGGTGGCCTCTGCCGCGTCGTGGGGGTGAATGCCGAGCGTGGCCGTCAACAACCCGGGGTGCGCGGCTGCCAGCTCGAGCGCCCGGCCGAAGTCGCCCGGCTTCAAGAGCTGGCCCACCACGACGGCGTGAACCAGCCCGGCCGTCCGAGACCGCTCGAGCACCGCCTCGACGTCGGGGTAGTCGCGCGCTTCCAGGTGGCAATGGGCGTCGATCACCGTCAGGGCCGTAGCCGCCGTCGGCTCGGGCACTTCGGCCACGGCTACTTCACCTCGGCGCCGGGCGCGAGCGGGCCGGGGTCGACCAGGGACAGCTGTTTGCCGCCCGGGCCGGCCGCGAGCAGCATGCCCTTCGACTCGATGCCCCGGAGCGCCCGGGGCTTCAGGTTGGCCACCACCACGACCGACTTCCCGGTCAGTTGCTCGGGGGAGTAGGCCTCGGCAATGCCGGCCACGATGGTGCGGGGCGCGGCCTCGCCCAGGTCCACCGAGAGCTTCAGTAACTTGTCCGCCTTGGGCACCCGTTCGGCGGCCAGCACCCGGCCGACCTTCAACTGCACCTTCGCGAACTCGGCGTAGTCGATCTCGGCCGGCGGAGAGGCTGGGCCGGCCGCGACCGCAGGGACCTTTACCGTAGGAGCCGCTCCCGCGGGAGGCGCCACGGCCTCTTTCGCCTGCGCGGCCGGAAGCCCCGGGGGAGGCGGGCCCAGATTCGTCGCGCCCTCGGGGAGCACCAGCTTGGCGACCTGCGCTTCGTCGAGGCGCGCGATCAGGGGCTCGGGCTTGCCGAGCGGCCGCGCCCGGTCGAGCAACGGGTAGCGCGCGCGGGCGATCGCCGCGTAGCCGAGCGGCGGAGCCGAGATCTGGTCGAACAGGCGCCGCGACAGGCGGGGCACTACCGGTTCGAGCAACCCGGCTACCAGGTAGGCCACCTCGGCGGCGTCGGAGAGATCTCGCCGCGCCGTCTCGGGGTCGGTCTTCACCTTCTTCCACGGCTCGTGGACGGTGAGGAACTGGTTCGCCGCCTGGGAAATCTCGGCGATGGCCTTCACCGCCGCGCGGAACTCGAGCTTGTCGAAGGCCGCGCGCACCTCGCCGGCCCGGGCGATCGCCTCCTCCACCAGGGTTTTGCCCGGCCCCGGTCCGGCTGCCGCCAGCTTGCCCTGGAGCGGCCCGGCGAGCAGCGACAGCGTCCGGTTCGCCAGGTTGCCGATGTTGTTCACCAGCTCGGCGTTCACCCTCAGCCGGAACTCCGAGAGCGACAGGTCGAGGTCCTCGGGGCCACTGCCCAGGTTCGCGGCGTAGAAGTAGCGTAGGTACGACGGGTCGAGCGCCTCCAAGTAGGTCCGGGCGGTGATGAAGGTGCCCCGGCTCTTCGACATTTTCTCGCCGCTCACGGTGAGGTGGCCGTGCACGACGACCTGGTCCGGGCGCTTCAGGGCCGCCTCTTTCAGAACCGCCGGCCAGAACAGCGCGTGGAAGTAGACGATGTCCTTGCCGATGAAGTGCACGATGCGCGCGTCGGCGCCCTCGGCCCAATAGTCGAGCGCCCCCTTGGCCTTGCCGGTGGTCTTGGCCCACTTCTCGGTGGTG
>JAHFDQ010000562.1:0-2275 GCA_023248915.1 Archangiaceae bacterium
CGTCATCTCGCCGAAGCACTCGCCCGGGCCCAGCCGCACAACCCGCACCAGGTGGCCCGACTCGGCCTTGCGGCACACCGTCACTTCGCCGGTGCGCACCACGTACATCGACCGGCCCGGGTCTCCTTCGCGGCAGACCAGCTCGCCCGGCGCGCAGCGCTGCTCGACCAACATGCCGACGATGCGGTCGAGCGTGCCGTCTTCCAGCCCGCCGAAGACGGCGATGCCGGCCAGGAAGCTCTTCAGGCTCTCGACCTCTCGCGCCATCGCGACGAGCCAAGCACGTCCCCGCTTGCCGGGCGAGGGCGCGTGGGACTGGTGACCACTTTCGGTTACACCAGGGCGGGCTGAACGGGGGCTTCAGGCGAGCAGCCAGTGCACCGGGTTGACCCCGGCTTCCCCGGGAGTCAGCGACCGTACGGCCTTTCGCGGAGGGTTCGCGGTGGCGAGGTCGAGCAGCGCTCCGGGCGTGTCGCCGCCGACCAGCCGCACGGCCGGCAGCATCAGCTTCGAGGCCTCGGTGGGCACCGACGCGACGACTCCCAGCCCTCCCGAGTCGAGCTGCAAGAGCGTGCCCGGGGGCAACAGCCCGATGGTGCGGCACAGGAGCGCGAACAGGCCGCCGTCGTACCGTCCGCGCGTGTCGGCCGCGAGCGCTCGCAGGGCCTGGTCTTGGGTGAGGGGCGCCCGGGTGGGGCTGCCCGTCACCAGCAATTCGAAGGCCCGCACCAGGGTGATGAGCCGCGCCAACAAGAGCGGCTTCGACGCCGCGGGGGCGCCGGTCTCGGCGATGGCCACCGCCCACGACGCCAGGGCGTCTTGCGCGTTGGGCACCTGCGCCACCAGCCTCAGCGCGCGGCGCCGGTCGCGCGGCTCGTCGGACAGACTGGCCGCCAGGTCGTGCAGGGCCGCCGCGGTGGCCGCCGCCAACAGGCGCCTCCGGTTCAACCCGAGGCGCTTGCCCAACAGGCCGGTCAGCACCGCGCAGTTGGTGGCCAGGCCCCACGCCGATGGGTTTTCCCTGCCGACGGCCAGGGCGCCGATCAGCACCGGTTCCAGGGCGGCGGGCAGGTCGAGCACTCCGGTCAGCGCGCTCTTCAGGCGGGGCATCGCCGGCATCTGGGCGCGCGCGAACGAGCCCAGCACCTCGCTGGTGCGGATGCAGGCCATCGCGTAGGCGGTCACCACCTTCTCGCGCTCGCGTCGCTCTTCGTAGGCCCGTTCTTTCGGCAGCTCGCGAAGCTGCACCAGGTCCCACCGGTACTCGCCCGCCTCGCGCTTGCCGGTGGCGACGCCCTGAACGTGCTCGAGCAGGCTTCGGAGCGCGGCCTCGTCGAACCCCTTCGAGAAAACCACTTCGTGCACGCCCAGCTTCTTGAAGGCGGCCTCGAGGTAGGGCTTCAGCTCTTCGAGGCCGGCGTCGGGCGGCACGTGCCCGTTGTTGACGTAGAGCCCGTCGTGGCGCTGCTGCACCGAAAGCACCCCGTCCCGGGCGAGGTACCCGGTGACCGCCTTCAGGGTGCGCTCTATCGGCCCGCGCACTCCTGCGTTCTTCAGGTCGTACATCGCGGTGACCTTGAAGAGCACGAACAGGCACCGGGCCAGCGAGCGGCCCGGGTCGCGTTCGTCGTCGGCAGCGCGCAAGAGCTCGCCGACGTCCCTCGGCGCTTCGGGCTTGGGTTCGTCGCCCTTCAGGCCCTTGATCTTGATGCCGCCGACGGCCCGGTCGGCCGGCTTGTCCTTCGGCCCGGCCATCAGGGTTTCCTCCGCCCGGCCGCGGCGTCCAACTGACGCAGGGCCTGCATGCAGGCGTCGCGGAAGGGCCCGACGCCCTTGCCGGTCGCCGCGGCCTGCAGCTCGCCGCGGCTCTGCTGGTCGCCGAGCAGCCCCAGCGTCACGGCGGCGGCGAGGCGGGTCTCTTCGTGCGCCTGGCCGCGCAGGAGCGCCTTTTGCGAGAACAGCCGGCGCGCCGCCGACACGCCCAGCGCGGGGTCGAGGCTGGCCAGGGCCGCGAGCAATTCCTTCTTCTGGTCGAGGGACAAGTCTTTGAACGAGTCCTCGCCGGCGAGCGCGTCGATCGCGGGCGCGGCCGACCGCGCGCCGCTCTTGTGGAGGAACGCCACCGCGGCCATGCGCGTCCGGGGTTCGGGGCTCGACAGTTGCGCCATCGCCCGGCGGGGGGACAGCGTGTACTGGTTCGAAGCGCGCCGGGCGCCCAGGGCGGCGATGGTGGGCGCCGGGTGTTGCCGCGCCGCGTCCCACAGGTCGATGGTGA
>JAHFDQ010000562.1:2285-3887 GCA_023248915.1 Archangiaceae bacterium
TGGTGAGGGGGCCCCGCTTCTGCGCGACCGCCTCGAGCAGCTCGCGGGCCGGTTCTTCGGCGAGGCCGGCGAGCCGGTCGGTGAGCGCGGCGAGGCCCGGGTCGCCCAGGTCGGGCAGCAGCTCGACCAGTTCCTGCCGCACCGGCCCCTTCGCCAGTTCGCCCACGGCGTCGACGACGGCCGGAGCCGCCGCGGGGCCGAGCCGCCGCACCACGCGGATCGCGGTCTCGGCCGAGGCTCCGGCGTCGCGCACGGCCACCAGGCAGCCGCGTGCCAGCTTGTCGGCGGCCGGCGCCAAGAGCTGGTTCCGGGTGTCCTCGTCGACCGCGCCGCCGTCGAGCAGCTTCAGCAGGCGCTCGGCCTCGTCCACCTCGCCCGAAGACGCCAGCCGGTCGAGCGCGGGGACGACCAGCTCGGACGCGAGCTTCAGCTCGGCCTCGGTCGGAGACCGCCCCTCGAGCAGGTGGCCCAAGCCGCGGACGGCGAGCTCGGCGTCGGCCCGGGCCTCCGCGGTCAGCGCGGCGAGTTGTTCGCGGGTGATCTTCACCTTGTCCCACGGCAGGGGAGGCACCCCCTTCAGGTCCACCAGGCCGTCGCGGGAAAGCTGGGCGGGATCAGGCGCCCGCGGCGGTGTGCGCTCGACCGACTCGGCGCGGGCCCGCTCGATGAGGGCGAGCGCCGCCTTCAGCCAGTGGGCGGTGGCCTCGTCCTTGGGGTCGACCCGGTCGAGCTCGGAGTCGAGCGTCCAGTGGACGTGGGCCAGCCGTTCGGTCCAGAGGTGAGTGGTCAGCTCTTCGGCGCCTGTCCCGGCCGCGGGCATCAGCAGGCCGAAGAAGCGCTCGAGCTCGGACGGCGTGAGCCCCGGCTCGAAGCAGAGCCGCGTCACGCCCGCCTCGGCCAATGGGTGGGCGAAGTTGCGCTCGGCGCCTTCTCCGCGCAGCGCCTTCTCGCCGTCGAGCAGCACTTCGCTCGACGTGAGCGTCACCTCGAGCGGGCCGCGGGTGTCGAACCAGGCCTTGAAGCGGCCCGACAGCTCGGTGACGAAGGTGCGGGTGTTGGGGTGCCCGAGCCCGTACAGCTTATTGCCCCGGACCAGCTTCTCGCCGGCGCGCCAGATGTCGCGCACCAGGTCGAGGGGAAGGCCGTGAGGGGCAGCGCTGGCTTCGGGCGCGGGCATGACGCGCCCCCAGCTTATCAGTACGCGGCGTCGTCCTCGCCGTCGTCGCCGTCGCCGTCGTCGCTGTCCGAGTCGGGCCCCAGCCCGGCGTCGGTGTCTTCGGGCAGCGCCGGCGCCGGGTCGGCCGATTCGGACAAGGGCGGCGGGGTCCCCGGTTCAGCGGGCGTCACGTACCACTGCCGGCCGTGCAACTGCTGCAGCCTGAGCAGCCCCTGGTCCTGCATCGCCGCGAGCAACTTCGAGAAGGTCGAGAAGCCGTGGTCGCGCTCGTCGAAGTCGGGCTTCATCCGGACGATGGTTTCCTTGATGAGCGACGGGTTGAGCGGTTCGGTCGCACGCGACAGGAGGCTGGCCACCACCTCTCGGGCGATAGGCGGCACCTCGGCGGCGGGGCGGCCGGGCCCGGTGGGTGCCCGTTCGCTCCG
>JAHFDQ010000563.1 GCA_023248915.1 Archangiaceae bacterium
ACAAAGTCGAATGGTACGACTCGGTGACCAACCTCACGAAGGTTGTCGACGGGGTGTCGCTGCCGCGAATCGATCACGCCGCGCAGCCGGCGCAGGACGGCGCGTTCGTCGCGGTCGCGGGCGGCTCGGACGGCACGAATCTCACCGACGAGGTGGTCTTCTTCCACTTCGAGCAGCCGCTGAACGCGGTGGTGAAGCAGACCGTGCAGTCGCCGCCCCGGCTGCGGGAAGGCCGGAGGGGCGCGGCGGCGGCCACCCTGAACGGGTCGAACGACCTGTTCCTGGTGGGTGGCTACACCGACGTCAACGCGGTAAAGCCCGTGGCGAGCTCGGAAATAGTCACCACCAAGAGCGCCTTCGCCGTTTCGGACGGTCCGGCGCTGGCCGCGGCGCGCGGAGAGCTGTGTGTGTCTCAGCTCGCCGATGGCCGGGTGCTGGCGGTGGGAGGCCGCACCGTGGACGCGCCGGGGGCGCCGCCGCACAGCGACGGCACCGTCGACCTGGTGGTGCCGTCCGCGGGCGGGGCCCCGTCGGTGCTGGGCAAGAATCCGCTTCGAACGCCCCGCTACGCCCACACCTGCACCCCAATGTCCGACGGCTCAGTGCTGGTGCTGGGCGGCGTGCGCGAGTCCAACGGCACCTTCGAGGTGCTGCAAGACGCGCTCATCTACACGCCGGCCCCGCTCGGCGACTAGCAGCTCAAGCCGATGCAACCGGTGCACGGGCCCTGGCAGATCTGCTCCGAGGTCAGGGTTTCGGCCGGGTGAGAGTTCGCGGCCACGAGGCCAACCGTCACCGCCGCGGCGACTGTTCCGGCGACGGCGACCCAGAAGTACCAGCGCTGATGAATGGGCGCGCTGGGCTGCGGCTGCAGCGCCTCAGGCACGGCCTTGTCGAGGCAGGGCGTCAGCTGCACCTGCACCGGGCGATCGCTCGCGAGCGAGTCTTCCGCCCGAACCGGAGTGACGTACAGAAAGACGACGACCGAAACTGCGAATGAAATCAGGCGCATCGAAAGTCCTCCGGCAAGGGGCTCACTATATCTAACCCCTGGACCCCGAGGAATGGGAAACCGGAGTCCGCGGCCGTGAGGTGCCGCTCCGGCTCGGGCGTCGACGCGGGCAGTCTTGGGGCTCAGGTCTTGCCCGACGTGATTGGCACCGCGCTTGTTACGGATACTGCCGAGTACGCACCCCAGGTCGCCCGCGTGCGCCTGGGCGCCTGCCCGGGGCTCGACGTTGGCAGTATCCGTAACAAAGGCCGCCGCGCGCGGGTCAGACCAATACCGGCGGCATCGGAGGTAGCGTCGGTGTGGGTGGCTGAACGGAGGTTGAACCCAATGCCGACCGACCGCAGGTTCTGTCGTTTCAGCAAGCCGCAGGACACGCCGTTCGGAATGCCCGAGGTCCCCGAGGGCGGGCTGTGCCTCTCGGCGTTCCTCGTCCTCGCCGAACGCGGGTACCCGGGGCGCGTCCTCATGGGCCACCTGAACCCGGCGGCGCCGTGGGACCACATCGGAGCGCTCGACTCGACGCGGGTGGCGGCGCACGGCAAGGGCTGGATGCTGCCGTCCTCGCACCTGCTCGTACATGAGGCGCCGCAAGACGCCGCGAAGCGCATCGCCCGCGAGCAACTCGAAAGGCCCGACCTGGCTTTCGGCGAGCCGAGAGTCTTCTCCGAAGTCGCCACTCCGAAACGGTTTCCCGGCCTCGCCAGCCACTGGGACCTCGAGTTCGTCTTCCTCGCCGAATGGCCCGGAAGGGCTGCGCCTTCTGCCGGCGCCTGGTCCGAGCTGCGGTTCATCGACGTAGCGACGACGCCAAGGAGCGCGATCGCGCGCTCGCACGAGGACGTCCTCGAATTGGCGGGGCTGCGCTTCGGCGGCCCTTGACCTCGGCCGCGGCTCGCGGGTTCGCCTCTAGCTCGCGGTCGCTGAGTCGGTCGGCGCGGGCGTGGTCGCCAACGTCTCGGGCGTCGCGACTGGGGCCGGAGCTTCGGCCGGCGTCGGCGCGGGCACGGGCGCGGGCGCCGCCTCGACGGGGGCTGCGGCCGCCTCGACCGCCGGCGCCGCGGGCTTCTTCAGCGCCTCTTCGGCTTCCTTCTCGGCGCGCTGCTTGTCCTCGACCTTCTTGTCCGAGGCGGCGATCTCGTCGGCCGACAGCTCGGTGCGCTCGGCGGCGAAGCCGCTCTTCTTCTCGAGGTCCTTGATGGCGCGCTTCATCACGTCCCGCTCGAGCAACGTGCGGTTGAGCCGCTTCTCCAGCGCCTTGAACTTGTCCTTCACCAGCTCGGTCTCGGTCTCGAGCTTGGCCAACTGGCGGCTCTGCGACTCGGCGCGGTCGCGCGAACGCTTCAGCTCGCGCTCGAGGTCGCCGGCCTTCGCGCGGTCCTTCGCCGACTGCGCCTCGAGCCGCGTCATCTTTTCCTTGTCGGCTTCGGACAGCTCGCGAATCACCTTCTGCACCTGGGGCTTCTCGGCGGCCGGTTCTGCCGCCTTCACCGGCGCGGGCGCCGGCGCGGGCCTGCGGCCACGCCCGGACTCGGACTCGGACTTCAGCTTGGACACCTCGGCCAGCGCGGCCGCCAGCTCGGACCGGACGACCTCGAGCTGCACCGACGCCGCGCGCTCGACCTGTTCGCGGGCTTTCACCAGGTCCGACCCTTCCTTCTCGCCTTCCTTCTGGTCGTACAGCTTGCGCTTGGTCTGCTTGAGCTGGTCCCTCAGGTCGGCCACCACGGCCTTCTGCTCTTCGAGCTCCTTCCGCTTCTTGTCGAGGTCGGCGTCGGCGGACGGCCGAGCGGTCTTCGAACCCGGTTCGTCACCCTGGACGGGCGCGGCGCCGGAAGAAGCGGGGAGCGCCGCCCTGCGGGGCGGAGCGAGGACGTGCACGCCCAGGCTGATGGCGAGCGCGATCGACACGAGAATCAGTATGAATGCCACGGGGGCCTCTCTTGTAAAGGGGCGGCAGCCTAGCGATCGGCGGCCGAACGTCAACCCCGGGGGCATGCGCGGGCTTCCCGGGGCCCTAGCCCGGGGCTGATCCGGCGCCCCCGGAGAGGCCGAAGAACCCCCGAATGCGCCGCAAGAGGTCGCTCTTGTCGGCTGCGAGCCGCCGCGCCGAGGCTTCCTGGTCGAGCCCCTCGCGGGCGGCGGCAAGCTCGACGCGCCGCCTGGCGAGCATCTCGGCGACGTGGTCAGCCAGCTCGGGCCGCCGCTGGATGATCTCCTGGAAGGCGGCCTTGTCGAGCCGCAGGCACTCGACGTCGGTTAGCGCGACGGCCGTGGCCGATCGCGGTTCGCCGGTCAGCAGAGACATCTCTCCGAAGAAGGTGCCCGCGCCCAAGTGGGCCACCTCGCGCTCGAGGCCGGCCTCGGCGGCCACCCGGATTGAGACCTCTCCGGCGCCGACCAGGTACAGCCAGTGGGCCTCGGCGCCCTGGCGGGTGATGACCTCGTTCTTCGCGAAGGGGGCGGGCCTGAGCGAGGCCGCGAGCTCTGCGCGGTCAGGCTCGGAGAGCTGCGAGAACAGGTCCACCTTGCCGAGGGCGGCGATGCGCAAGGTGAGGTCCGCGCGCGACTTCGCGGCCTTCCGGTCTCCCGATTCCTCGGTGACGAAGAGGGCGTGGGCGGGAATGGACAGCGCCAGGTTGGCCCGCTTCAGGGCGGCGAAAATCCAGGTGCGCACCACGCTGTCGGTCGGGTCGTCGGCGACGAGATCAGTGAGCAGGTACCGCACCGCGTACCGGCCGTAGCTCTCGGTGAAGTCCATCAGCACGCAGTTGGGGGGCGGGTCGGCCGAGACGTGCTGAATCTGGGCGGTCGCGAGCGCGCGGGTGACGGCGTCGATGACCTCGGACGGCGGGTGGCGGAAGTCGACGTTGAAG
>JAHFDQ010000564.1 GCA_023248915.1 Archangiaceae bacterium
AGGCTCGCGCACGCACCGCAGCACGTTGGTAGGGACGTTCGGGTACATGCCTCCAGAGCAGCTCGGAGGCACCGTCGACCGCACCAGCGATCTCTACGCGCTGGGCGCGACGGCGCTGCTCGCGGCGGCCGGGGCCGCGCCGAGCACCTTCCTTCAGTCCGATCTCCAGCTTCGGGTGCCGCCCGGGCTCTCGGCGGGCCTCCGGTCGTGGATATCGCGCGCGGTGGCCTTCGAGCGGGAAGGCCGATTCCAGACCGCCCAGGAGGCGCTTGTTGCGCTCGACGTTCCGGTCGACGCCCGCCCCGACGGCAAGCAGCGTCGTCCGAGGGTGCGCCCACTCTTCGCGATCGCCTTCATCGCGGCGCTTGGTGGCCTCGCGGCGTTCGGGGTCTCGCCTGGAGCGACCGCTGACTCGACTGAGGCACCGCCGTCGACGACGATGCTGCCGCGTTCGACGGCGGCGCCGGCCACCGGGTCCGCTGGCGCCTGGTTCGAGCGCGTCAAGACCCGCTGCAACAACCTCCAGGCGCTGCAGGTGATGTCGCGCGAACCCCCGCCGACGACGTTCGACGGAGCCGCGTACGGAGCTTCCTGCCTGGCGCTCGCCGGGCGCTACGACGAAGCGCGCCAGTTCATCGACCGTCAGCCCGAGGGGGCGCGCCAGCATGCCGCCCGGCGCGTCTTCGACCTCGCTCACCCGGTCGCGGACAATGGCGACGACACCGCGGCGGGCCCGATGATGGAGCTGGTGCTGCGGTACGCGCCCGACAACTACATGGCGCTCTACCACGCCGGAATCGCGCACTACTGGAACGGCAACCCCGACCTGGCGAAGAAGCGCCTGACGCGCTTCCTCGAGCTGTATGCCGAATACGACTTCTTCGGAAACAACGCGCGCACAGTGCTCACACGAATCAAAGACGGGTTGGGCCCCGACCCGTCGGTCGGGCATGGCGAGCCGTAGGGCGTTACGGCCACGGACGGGAATCCACCGCCAACCGTTTCGGTCGATGCTGCCCGCGTGTGCCGGGATAGTCCGCTGGGAAGCCCACGCCCGGGCCTGTTTTCGCAGCACCCTGCCGATTAGCAGGCCAGACCCAGAATTCCTCCTCCTGGAAGATGGCGGTCTGGACTGCTTCCAGGCAGGGTGCTCCAAAACCGAACCGGAGGGGGGCAACTGTTGGCCCGGAAAGGCGTTTGGTTGGGCGGCAGCCGAAGGACGGCGCAGGTCCGCGAGCCCGGCGAACCGACCTATGCCGCCCATGAGCGCCGGAAGCCAGAGGATGCCGGCTGGTGGAACCGGTGCGCAGCGAGGGAGGGTGCCCCTTCCCCTACCTGCCGGACAGCGACCGCCAGTGCCCTGTTGTCGCTTGGACCCCGAAGCCTGCGCCGGCGAGAGGGCCTACGGGGCCGGAGTCGGCGGCGCGGCGGGCTTCGCCTCTTCGGGCGTCGGGGCCGCTGCCGGCTTGGCCTCGCCTGGCGCGGGCGCCGGGAGTGTCGGCGGCGCGAGCGGGCTCGCAGGCAGTGCGACAGCCGCGGGCGCGGACAACCCGTGCACGGCCGTGCGAAGCGCGTCTTCGAGCAGCTTCACCGGCGGCTCGATGGCGAGAATCATCTGGTTGGCGCTGTGCGCGTTCCGGGTCTGGGCGGTGGCCGCCAGCTTCAACTGGACCACGGCCTCGGCGATGAGCCGCTGCGCGTCTTCGAGCTTGCTGCGCGCCTGGTAGTAGGCGACCTCGGCCTGCATCGTCTTGACCGAGCGGCGCTGTTCCTCGGAAAGCCCCGCCAGCTTCTCGGCCCGCCTGAGGTAGTACAGGCCGCTCTCGAGCACCTTCGGGTCGTCCGAGATGACACGCGGCTTCGCCGCCGTCTCGATGACGTCGAAGAGCGCCCGGTCGAGCTCGTCCCGGTCGAGGAACCGGCGCTCGAGCAGCCCGGCCGCCGAACCTCCCGCCAGGTCGAGCGGGGCGTAGGCGTCGGCGAGGGTAGAGTCGCTGGGGCGGTACGGTTCGGAACCCGTGGGCAGCATGCGGCCCTTCATCACCACCAACCTGCCCTCGCTCTGCTCGACGGTGAACGTTCGGGCGTTGAGCTGCGACAAGAGGAAGGCCACCGCCCCGCCCAGCCCCAGCACGAGGACGACGACCACGAAGCGGCGGAACGCGCGGCCTGCGCGCGCGCCAAACGAGTCTGGACTGGCTTGGGTCGGCATGGCGGAATCACCCATTCGCTTTCATTGGCCCGAGACGCTCGGGGCTATACTCCGGTTTCGCGCCTCGTGCGCGCCTTGATGACTTCGACCTTCCGCCAGCTGGGCCAGAGCGAGCTCTTGCCCCGCTACATCTTCGCCGAGAGCCTCTACGCGCGCCGGCGCGTGCTGGAGCTAGGCGCGGTGGCTTCGACGCTCGGGCAGTCGGCCCGGTTCCTCGCCACCCGTGGGGCCCGGACGGTGGTCGCCTGCGACAATGACCTGAAGACGCTGGGGACCGCGAACCTGCGCTTCCGCGCCAACGTCCTCGACGACCTCGAACCCGGCAGCTTCGACCTGGTCGTCGTCGCCGACGTGGCGCCGTACGTGCGCGCGCCGAAGCTGCTCGACGAGGTGGTCCGGCTCATCGCCCGCGGCGGGTACCTGATGGGCGGGCTGCGCAACCCCGGCGGCCTGGCGCTCGCCAACGTGATGGAACCCGAGGGCCCCGAGGCCCCGCCCACCTACGGCATGCTGCTCGACGTGCTGTCGGCCCACTTCACCTCGATTGAAGTGGCCACCCAGAGCCCGGTGCTCGGGTACCAGCTCGCCTTCGAGCGGGGCGACGGGTTGCAGGTGGACGGGTCGCTCGCCGGCACCGCCGAGGCCGCCTACTTCGTCGTCCTGGCCGGCAACGAGCCGGTGCGCAACTTCGACCCGACCTGGGTGCAACTGCCCCCCGAACCGCTCGCCTTCTCGGGCGGCCGCCTCGAGGAATACACCCAGCGGGCCCGGAGCTGGGAAGAGCGCAGCGGGCGCCTGAAAGAGGCGCTGGGCAAGGCGAAGGCCGAGTCCGACTCGCGGCAGGCCGAGGCAGTGGGGCTGGTCGAGAAGCTCGACCAGGCTCGAGAGGACGTGGCGCGGCTGACCGCCCAGCTCGAGGCCGCGCGCAGCCGCCCGGCCGACAGCCGCGACAACGACGAGCTGGCGTCGCGGGTGCGCCGGGTCGAGGCCGAGGCCGAAGTCTTTCGGTCGCGCGCCGACGACGCCGAGCGCCGGGCCGAGAAGGCGCGCGGCGAGGCCGACCTCTTCCAGCGGGCGCAGAAGGAATCGGGCGTGCAGGCCCTGGCCGCGCAGGAACAGGCCCGGCTCGAGCGCGCGCGCAAGGACGAGCTGTCGGTCCAGCTCGACGACACCCGGGTGCGGCTGGCCGGTGTCTACGAAGAGCTGCGCGCGACGAAGGAAGCCACCGCGGCGGCCCAGGCCGAGCTCGAGAGGGTGAAGCTCGAGGTCGACCGGGCGGTCCACGCCGGGCTCGAACGCGAGCGCGAGCTGGCGTCCGCCCGCGAACGAGAGCTCACCCTGGCCGACCTGCGCTCGCAGGCCCAGGCCGCGGTCGAGAACCTGGAAGCCGAGCTGGCCTCGGCCCGGTCGCGGGCGACGGCGGCCGTCGACCAACTGTTGGTGAAGGAGGCCGACCTGGCCCGCACCCAGCGCGCGGCCGAAGCCGACGCGGCGGCGGTGAAGGCGGCGCGCGACGAGGCCCAGGCAGAGGCGACCCGCGCCCGCGAGGCGGTGGCGGCGGCCGAAGCGCTGTCCACCGAGCGGGCGGCGGTCGAGACCGAGCGCGTCGCCGCCCGGTCCGAGGCCGACCGGCTCGCGCGCCTGCTCGAGGCCGTCTCGTCGGCCGGCGC
>JAHFDQ010000565.1 GCA_023248915.1 Archangiaceae bacterium
CTGTGGCGTCGATTGCACCGAGAACATTGTCACCGGCTCGAACCTGACCTTGTCCGCCGCTCCGGGCGCGGGTTCGACGTTCGTCGGCTGGAGCGGCGGCGGCTGCTCGGGCACCGGCGCCTGTACCGTGACGGTGGGCTCGTCGACCACGGTGACCGCCGTCTTCGGCCTGCCGCAGTTCGACCTGGTGGTGGTCCGGTCGGGCACGGGCACCGGCACGGTCAGTGGCGGCGGAATCTCGTGCGGGACAATCTGTGCCGTCCCCGAGGACACCGGCGCGTCGGTCACCCTCACCGCCTCGCCGGCACCGGGGTCGACCTTCGTTGGCTGGTCAGGTGACTGCTCGGGCGCCTCGACCTGTGTGCTGACGATGACCGCCGCGCGCGGCGTGACCGCTCAGTTCAGCGCGCCCCAGTACCTGCTGACGGTCGCGAGGCAAGGGGCGGGTTCCGGCCGGGTCTCGAGCGACTTGCCAGGCATCGACTGCGGCATCGACTGCACCGAGACCCTTCCCTCGAACATCGTGGTCACCTTGACCGCCGAACCGGCCGCGGGCTCTATCTTCGTCGGCTGGGGGACGGCCTGCCCGGGCACTTCACTGACATGCTCGGTCACCATGACGGCGGCGACCACGGTGGCAGCCACGTTTGCCCCCCCGACGGTTCAGCTTCAGGTGTCGAGGGCGGGCAACGGCACGGGGAGCGTGTCGTCGGGGCCCCCGGGCATCAACTGCGGCGCCGACTGCACCGAGGACGTGCCCTATGGCACGACCATGAACTTGAGTGCGACGCCGGCCGTGGACTCCACTTTCACCGGCTGGAACGGCGGAGGTTGCTCCGGCACCGGCATCTGCAGCGTGCCGATGACCGCGCTCGAAAGCGTGACCGCGACGTTCCAGTTGAACGAGTACGCGCTCAACGTCTCGAAGCTGGGCACGGGGGACGGCACCGTTTCGTCGTCGGCGGTCGCCATCAACTGTGGCACGTCCTGCTCGGCCCCCATTCCGGCCGGCACGGTCGTCACCCTCACCGCCGACCCCGGCCCCGGCAGCGCCTTCGTCGGCTGGAGCGGCGCCAGTTGCACCGGCACCGGCAACTGTTCCCTCTTGATGTCGGCCGTAACCAACGTCACGGCGACCTTCACGCTTCAGCAGTACACCCTGTCCGTCTCGAGGCCGGGGGCCGGCAGTGGCACCGTCACCTCGGTACCCGCGGGCATCAACTGCGGCGCTGACTGCTCGGAGATCTACAGCGCAGGCCAGGTAGTCCAGCTCGCCGCCACTCCGGGGCCGGGTTCGACGTTCACGGGCTGGAATGGCGGGGGTTGCTCGGGCGCTGCGGGCTGCACAGTGACGATGAGCGCGGCGGCCGGAAACGCCGTCTCCGCCACCTTCGGGCTTCAGACGTACACGCTCGCCACCACCCTGAGCGGCACGTTTGGCGGCACCGTCACCGGAATCGGAATCGACTGCCCGGGCGACTGCAACGAGTCCGTGGCGTACGGCTCGACGGTCACGCTCACCGCGACACCCAATGCAACCAATACCTTCGCGGGCTGGACCGGCGAGTGCACGGGCCTGGGGGCGTGCTCGTTCACCGTCACGGGGCCGGTGTCCGTGAACGCGGCGTTCGCGCTGAAGAAGCTCGCGCTCGACGTAGGCGTCACCAAGCTCGGGACGGCGACGGGCGCGGTGACCTCTTCGCCTGCGGGTATCGACTGCGGCGTCGACTGCACCGAACCCTACGACGTCGGCACGACGGTCTCGCTGACCGCCACCCCGACGGGCAGCGCCGTCTTCGGCGGCTGGAGCGGCGCGTGCAGGGGGTTCGGCGCGTGCATCGTCACTCTGAGTCAGGCGCTGAATGTTACCGCGACTTTCGCAGAGCAACCGAACCTGGTCTTCGTGACCTCGACCACTCACACCGGCAACCTGGGCGGCCTGCCTGGGGCCGATTCCATCTGCCAAGCGCGCGCCACCGCGGCCGGTTTGAGCGGCACCTACCGCGCCTGGCTGTCCACCCCGGCCACCACCGCGATTTCCCGGTTGGGCAACGCCTCGGGTTGGGTTCGCCGCGACGGGCTCCCGGTATTCAACTCCAAGGCCGACCTGGCCGCGGGTCGGGTGCAGTACTTGCCGGTTATTAGCGAGACCGGCGCCGAGCTCGCCGACCCCTTCGTCCGCACCGGCACCTGGGCCGGCGCCTTCAGCGGCGTGGGCAACGCGTGCTCCGACTGGACGGCCGCGGACGCCACCCAGCTCTCCGCGGGCCGCCCGCGGATCAGCGACGGCCAGTTCACCGGCTACACGACGATAAGCTGCGCGTCGCCGCTGCAGCTCTACTGCTTCGGTATCGATCGCCAGGGAAGCGCGACCGTCACGCCGACCACGAATCGACGAATGGCCTTTCTCTCGAACGCGTCCTTCGCGCCGCCTTCCGGGGGCGTGGGCGCCGCGGACGCCCTCTGCGCGGCCGAGGCGACGGGCGCCGGGCTCGGTGGTTCGTACAAGGCCCTGCTCGCGACCAACGCCGCCACCGGCGCCTCGCGGTTCTCGTCGAGCGGAAACCCTTGGGCGCGCGTCGACGGAGTCCTCTTGGCTTCGACGGGGGCCGCGTTCCTCACGGGCGCGAATTGGAACACCGGTTTCAACCTCTCGGCCACCGGGGCGGTCAGCGTGCCGAACACCCAGGTCTGGAGCGGGGGAGCGAACCCGCAGACAGCCGGGACGGCCGCCACCACCTGCGCCAACTGGACCGGCGGCACGAACGGGGCGACGGGCATCGCGGGCAAGTCGGTAGTGTCCGAGGCGTTCGGGCCCAGTCCGCGTTCCTGCGCGCTCACTGTGCCGGCGGTCCGGGTGTACTGCCTGCAGGAGTGAGGCCCTCGACTCGAGGCGAGAACGAGGCCCGGAAGCAGCGCTTCGGTTCCATCAGCGGCCGGTGAAGGCGACGGCGATCCGCTGGTGGCGGTGTCATAGTTGACTGTCATAGTGTCCTATGACAGTATACGAAGCATGCATTGGCACGTGGACTACCAGTCGGGCATTCCGGTCTATCTTCAGCTGGTCCAGCAGGTGAAGGCCTCGGTGGCGGCGGCGATGGTCAGGGAAGGTGACCAGCTGCCCTCGGTGCGGGTGCTGGCCGAGGAACTGAAGGTCAACCGCAACACCGTCGCCAAGGCCTACGCCGAGATGGAACGCGAGGGCCTGGTGGAGACGCGGCAGGGCCTGGGCTGCTTCGTGACGCACGCGCTCACCCCTCTGCGCAAGGCGGTGCGCACCGAGCGCCTGGCGGAGGCGGTCGACTCGCTCATCGTGCAGGCGCACAACCTTCAGCTCGACGACGGCACCCTGCGGCAGCTGGTCGACCAGCGCCTCGAGCGCTTCCACGCAGTGCAGCGCGCTGGCGGAAACGGACAGACCCTGACCAGGAGGCAGCCATGACGGCCATCGCAGTGAAGGACCTCACCGTGAAGTACGGCCGGACGGACGCGGTGCGCGCGGTAACGCTTTCGGTCGAACCGGGGCGCTGCCACGGGCTCTTCGGGCGCAACGGTGCGGGCAAGACGACGCTGCTCAAGACGGTGCTGGGGCTGGTGCGGCCTGCGCAGGGCACGGTGCGGGTGTTCGGACTGGACCCGCTGGTGCACGAGGCCGAGGTGAAGGCGCGGGTGGCGTTCGTGGCCGACACAGTCGGCTTCTACCCGTGGATGACCGTACGCGACGTGCTCGAGCTGCAGGCGAGCCTGCGACCCGGTTGGAACCGCGACGTCGAGGCTCAGTTGCTCACCCGCTTCGACCTCGACGCCGACGCGCCCACCCCCACGCTTTCGAAAGGCCAGAAGACCCAACTCGCGCTCACCGCCGCGGTCGCCTCG
>JAHFDQ010000165.1 GCA_023248915.1 Archangiaceae bacterium
GCCGTCGGCAACACGCTGGTCGACCACCCCGAGGTCCGGGCGGTGTCCTTCACCGGCTCGAACGAGATTGGAATGAAGCTGAACGAGCGCTGCGCCCGGCGCGGCATCCGGGTGACGGCCGAGATGGGCGGCAAGAATCCAGTGGTGGTGCTCGACGACGCCGACCTGTCCCTGGCCGCCGCTGGAATTCTCCAAGGCGCGTTCGGTTCGACCGGCCAGCGCTGCACCGCCACCTCGCGCGTCGTGGTGCAGCGAGGCGTGGCGCAAAAGCTGACCGAGGCGCTGGTGGCCGGCACCCAGAAGCTCAAGGTCGGCAACGGCCTCGACGCCAGCACCGACATCGGCCCGGCCGTCGACGAGGCCCAGCTCAACACCGACCTCGAGTACATCGGCATCGCCCAAGCGGAAGGGGCCCGGCTCGCCTGCGGCGGCAAGCGCCTCGACCAGGGGCCCTACAAGAAGGGCTTCTACGTCGAGCCGACGGTATTCACCGGCGTGAAGCCCGGAATGCGCATTCACCAGGAAGAGGTTTTCGGCCCGGTGCTGAGCATCGTCGAGGTGGGCGACTTCGAAGAGGCGCTTCGCGTGGCCAACGGCGTCGAGTTCGGCCTGTCGGCGTCCATCTACACCCGCGACTCCAACCAGGCGATGCAGTTCGTCGAACGCGCCGAGGTGGGCATGGTGCACGTCAACAACCCGACGGTGGGAGGCGAGGCCCAGTTGCCCTTCGGCGGCTGGAAGTCGACCGGGGTGGGTGAACGGGAAATGTCCGAAGAGGGAGCGGAGTTCTTCACCCAACTGAAGACCGTCTTCTTCGACTACACCGGGGCCCCGCGCACTTCGAAGATTTACTAGTGATTTCAATACCTCACACCCGGTCGCCAATGTAGGGTCGGGTGGTTGTAGGTAACCGCCAAATAGTGTATTTGGGCCGGCCCTCCTTACGGAGCCGTGCATGGTTTCGGCTGTCCTCCTTCTCACCCTTGCTGCCGCGCCCGTCGAAGGTGAATCGGCGCGCTTCAAAACATTGTTCTCGGAAGGGGAACGGCTGTTCGCGCAGGCCGAATATCCGGCCGCGGTGGCCAGCTTTCGCGAAGCCGACCGCGTCCGCCCGACGCCCGAGGTGGCGTACGACTTGGCGCGGTGCTTCGAGAACCTGGGAGACGCGGCCTACGCGACCTTCTACTACCGACAGTACCTGCGCCGGTCGCCTCGCGCTCCCGACGCGCTCGCCGTGTCCGAGCAGGCGGGCGAGGCGCTGGCCGACGCCGAGGCCGAGGGGCGCGGGCTGCTCGAGATCGAGGCGGTGGCGCCTGGCACGGCGACGGTGAACGGCAAGACCTACCCCTCGTTTCCCGTCGCCGTATTCCTGCCTCCAGGCGATTTCGACGTCGAGGCCCGCTTCGCCGGGGGCGCGCGCCGGCAGCGGGTGTCCATTCACACCGGCAGAGTCACCAGCGTGGACCTCGACGCACCGGCAGCACCCGTCGCTGCCGACGCGCCCGCGGCGCCGCGGCTCGCCGCTTCCGCGCGCAGGGCCTCGGTCGACCTCCGCCCCGACCTGCAGTTGGCCACCGCCAACCTCTCGCGCACGCCCGCCTGGCGGCAGCCCGCGGTGGTGGCGCTGGGCGCGTCCGCGGTCGCGCTCGCGCTCGGCACGGCGTTGGGGGCGTTGGCTTCCGCCGACGAAGCCCGGCTGCGCAACGACCGGGCCACGCTCACGGTGAGCGGCGCGCGCGAGGTCGCCCTCGCATCGAGCACCAAGGGGGCGGCGGCCGACGTGCTCTGGGGCTTGGGCGGCGCGGCCGCCATCGCGGGCGGGCTGATGTTCGTCCTGTCCACGCCCGAGCCCGGTGCGCACCGATGAAGCGTGCGGCAGCCCTCGCCGTCGCGGCGACCCTGGCAGCGTGCAACCCGAACGTGCTGGTGGACCCCGAGGGGCTGCGGTGCGACCCGGGCGACCTCTGCCCCGAAGGGTACGCCTGCTCGGGCGGAGTCTGCCGTAGCCAGGCGACCTGCCCGAGCAGCGGCTGCGCCTGCCAGGGAGTCACCTGCACGAGCCCGCCCTTCGCCCAGTGCCTCGACACGAAGCGGCTGCGGACGTTCGCCGCCACCGGCACCTGCGCAGCCACCGACGGCACCTGCGCCTACCCGCCGACCGACAGCACCTGTCCGGGCACCTGCGCGAACGGCGTGTGCGCCGGAGAGCCCTGCCAGGGCCAGGTGTGCTCGAGCGTCCCTTCGCCTTCGTGCCTCAGCCCCTCGACGCTGCAGGTCTACTCGGGGTTGTGTGTCAGCGGCGCCTGCACCTACCCCGCCACGAATACCACCTGCATCAACGGCTGCTCGGGCGGCCGATGCGTGAACCAGAACTTGTGCGCGGGCTCCACCTGCAACGCCGCTCCAGCGAGCGGCTGCGTCGCCGGCAAGCTGCGCACCTACAACACCGCCGGCTCGTGCGACCCGGGCACCGGCGCGTGCAGTTACACGTTCAGCGAGGTTGCCTGTCCCGCGGGCTGCGTGGCCGGTGCCTGCGTGGCGGCCACCCTCGCCTTCACCCAGACCGGCCCGAAAATCCGCCACGCCACCCTGGCGGTGGACCAGGCGCCCGGGTCGCAGGCGGGCCAGTTGCTGGCCGTCGGCCCGGCGGGGGCGGTGACGCGGTGGAACGGCTCGACTTGGGACGCGCTCCCTTCCGGCACCACGCAAGACCTGACCTCGGTTTGGCTCGCCTCGGCCACGCAGGGTTGGGTGGTGGGGAAGAACAAGACGCTGCTCAAGTACGACGGCACCGGGCTGTCGCCGGTGGCGCTCAACGGCGGCCCTTCGACCGCGAAGTTGGTGGGCGTCCACGGCCACGGCGCCAATCACGTCCTGGTCGGCGACGAGGTGGGGAACTACTGGCGCTACGACGGCGCGAACTGGACGTTCGGCACGCTCCCGTCGGGCGACGAGCCGTACGTCATTCACTCGGTGTTCGTCGACGACGCCGACCACGAACGGCTCGCTGGCGGCTGCGGCAGCGGTCCGGACGGCTGCGTCGCCTACGCCACCAGCGTCACCGCCGACTTCTGGAATGACGTCGACTACAACGGCACCGGCAGCTTCCGCGCGGTGGGGCCGCCGGCCGACGCGGCCTCGAGCACCTACGCGATGGCGGGACACGACGGCTCGGCCTCGCTGCGGCGTCACAAGACTTTCAACTCGCCTTACTTCGACTCGACGGGCGTTCCCAGCTCGCTCTCGGGCGGCGCGGTGGTGGCGATTTCGCCGTCGACGTCGTCCAGCGGCCAGGCCGTCTTCGTCCTCACCTCGCCGTCCGGTGGCTACGCCGGCAAGCTGTACCGGTACACCAGCGCCGGCTCGCTCGACCCGGCCTCGTCGATGCTCGACCTCTGGGGCAGTCAGCAGGCGATGTCGCGAACCGAGTCCGCGGGCGTGCTGGTGGCCGACTCGAAGCCGTCGAGCACCACCCTGTTTCGCCGCAGCCCGACGGTCGACCAGGTGCTCGACCTCGGCGAGAGCTGGCAAGGTGCGGCCTTTGCCGCGAACGGGGCGCTGCAGTTGATGAACAGCGATGGCGACGTGGCCACCCGGCCCTCGGGAGGCCCCTGGGTCTTCCGGCGCAGTCCGACCGCGAAGATGTTCGGCTTCGCGGTGGGTTCGGGCTTCACCCTGGTGGTCGGTTCAAACGGAGAGGCCTACAAGGTGGCGAGCGCCTACGCGTCGCTCAGCACCAACACCACCAGCACGTTCCGCTCGGTGTGCCGCGTCAGCGACGTCGAGTGGTACCTGGTCGGGGACGGCGGGCTCTTGCGCGGCAGCGACGGAGTCTCGGTGTCCACCTTCACCTCGCCCACCGGGCAGAATTTGCTCGCCGTCGCCTGCCTCGCGACGAAGCAGGCGGTGGCGGTCGGCAGCGGCGGCACGGTGTTGCGCCTGACGGGTGCTGCCTGGCAACCCAGCAACCCTCCGTTCCCCACCGCGAGCGCGGCGTTGAGCTCGGTGGCCCAGGACGCGCAAGGGGCGCTCTACGTCGCCGGCGACGGAGTCTTCGCCAAGCTCGAAGGCGGAGCGTGGACGTCGCTACCGGCGCAGCCCGGGCTGACCCAGCTTCAAGCGCTCGGCCCGACCGACGCCTACGCCATCGCCGAGGGCAACCGAGTGGTGCACTTCGACGGGACGGCCTGGACCACGCGGGTGACTTCGACGGACCTGCTGGTGGTCGGCGCGAAGGCGGCGGGCAAGATGGTTTTCGCGGGGCGCAACGGCGCCCTGGTAGAGGGACAGTGATGACGGCTTCAAACGGGGGAAAGACGATGACTGGAGAGCTGGACCCACGCTTTCGAATTCGCGCGCCGCTGCGCTGTGACGGCATCGGCAGCCTGGACTGCGCCGAGGACACCGACTCGGGCATGCGCATGGCGATTCGCTGGCTGCCGCTCGACGCCAACGGCGACGCGGCGGCGCAGGCGATGCAGCAGTTGCCGACTCACCCGACGCTGCCGAAGATTCGCAAGACGGGGCGCGTGGGGGCGGCGGCCTACGTGGCGATGGAGTTCCCCGACGGTCGGCTCTTGTCCACGCTGGACGAGACGCTGCCTCCGGTCGAGCTGTGCCGGATGGGGGCCGAGATCGCCGACGCGCTGGCCACCGTCCACGCCCAGGGCGTCTTCCACGGCGAGCTGTGCGCCGACTCGCTGCTGGTATTGCCCGGCCACCGGTCGATTCTGTGGGACCTGCCGCTCGTCATCGCCAACCGGCTCACCGACAGGCGTGGCGAGGAACGGGTGATGGCGTCGCTGGTGCGGATGGGGCCCTTCCTCGCGCCCGAGCGGGCCCAGGGGCTTCCCCCGTCCAGCGCGGCCGACGTCTACGCGCTGGGCGCGGTGCTGTGCCTGTACGCCGGGGGGCGGCCGCCGTCCGGCGCCACCACCCTGGCCGTCATCCACCAGATTGCCGCGGGCCGGTGGACGCCGGAAGTGCCCGAGCGCCTGCCCGAGCCGGTGCGCGCGCTCCTGTCGCGCATGGTCGATCGCGACGCGCTCGCCCGGCCTTCGCCGCGAATGGTGGCGACCGCCCTCGGGCGGCACCTGGCGACGTTGCCCGCGGGCGGGCCCGAGGTTCCGGTGGCTCCGAGGCGGGTGAGCGGCGATTCGGCCGTGGCGCTCTCGGCCGAGCAGTTGCCGGTTCTGGCCGAGGGCCCGGTGCACGTCTCGGCGGCGGTGCGGCGGACGTTCGCGCCGGGCGCGGCCGAGCCGAGCGTCGTCGTCGCGGAAGCGATGGTTCCGGCCGCGCCGGTGGTGTTCACTCCTCCGGCCGCGGCTCCCGTGGCCAGCGGGCCGCTCGCGAAGCCCGTGCTCGCGGTCGCCGCTGCGCCCAGGGCCGTCGTCGCCGACGCCGGCGAAGCGGTGACGGGCGAGGTGCCGATGCCTCGCCTGCCGCGCGCTGCCGTTGCCGTCGGGCTGGCGGTGGTCGCGGTCCTCTCGCTGGGCGGGGTGGCCTTCCGTTCCTGGACGGCCGCTCCCGCCCCGAAGGTGCAGGAACCCGAGTCGCGGCCCGCGGCAGTCACCGTCGTCCGGAAGCGGACGGTGGACCGCGGCGAGGACGTGCTGGCGCCGCTGCCGTCGAAGGCCGCCAGCGCGCCCACCAAGCGGGCAGTGTCCAAGCGCGGGCCGGTCAGGAGCGAGGCGGCGGAGCCCGAGGCGCCGGCCGCTCCCGCGGTGAAACACTCGGCGGCGGCGGGCCAGGTACCGACGAAGGACGACTTCAACTTCCTCCCCACCGGGTTCGACAAGCCCCAGAGCGAGCTGAAGCGCCCGGCGTTCTGAGCAGCCATTCGTGCACTCCCGAGCCGCGGCCCTACGTTCGGGCTGCGCGGTTGCTGTCCTTCGCGGGACGTCGGTGACGTCGCGAGAGAAGGGCGGCTGCGGCGAGGAAGCTCCCGGGCAGGGCGCTGCAATGGCAGCCGCCGCTGACCGGCTCAGTCCCGCCCGACGTCCCTGCGTCGAGCGCGAGGCCTGCGTCGGCGCCGTCCGGCCCGGCATCGTCCGCCGGCGCGGAACCCGAGTCGGGCGGCGTTCCGGCGTCGACGGCCGGCACGCCGGAATCGGCCCCCGGGCCGCCTGCGTCGGCGAGGGGGACTCCTGAATCCGCGGGGGGAGCGCCGGCGTCGGCGGCCGGGTTTCCGGCGTCGAAGGTCGGCACTCCGCCGTCGGCGAGGCGTGGGGCGAGCACCACCGTGAAGGCGTCGTTGCTCGAGAAGTTGGGCAGGGTGACGGTGAGCTCGTCGTTGGCGACCGAGGCGTTGGCGTCGAGCGCGCCGACCGGCCCGGCCGAGGGCGAGGTACCTGAGTCGGTGATGCGCTTCGCGAGGACGTGAAGCGCCGAGGCTCCGGCGAGGAAGGGGGCGGCGCCGAGGTGGGTGAGGCGAAGATCGACGCTCCCCGAGCCTCCGGTGCGGCCCAGCACCAGCGAAACGGTTTGCAGCGAGGAGTCGTACGCCGCCACCCCGTCGACCGTGGCGCCCGGGGCCAGGTCCACCAGTTGCCCGGTGACGTCGGCGTAGCCTTTGTAGGCCCACCATGAGCCCCGCGCCTGCAGTCCGTCGACGGTGAGCAGCCCGTCGAGCGACTTGGCCGAGCAGTTGTCGCCGCTGGTGTCTCCCCAGCACGCGTGGGCGGCGCTGTCGACCTGGCCGCGCTCGGCGGCGGCGAGGTAGTGCACGGTGGGGCCCGGCTGGGTGTACTCGCTGCTGTAAATCATCTCGTTCACCGAGAAGCGCGAGATGGCGATTCCCTGGGCGGCGACGTAGTCGCGCATCGTCTGGACGTTCGCGGGAATCGACCCGCCGCCGCTGAACTCGTGCCACGAGACGACGTCGGGCAGCACGCCCTCTGCCTTGGCGTAGGTGAGGAAGGCCTCGAGGTACGTCTGGTCGAACCCCGACACGCTGGGCCCCACGATGGTGGCGGCCGGGTCGAGCCCGCGGACGACCACCACCGCGCGCCGCCAGGTCTCGAGCCACTGCGCCTGCGACGCACCCCAGAATTGGCCCAGGTTCGGCTCGTTCCACACGTCCCACTGCATGGTGGCGTTGGCGGTCGCGGCTTGGTTGACGATGGAGGCGACCAGGGTTTCCCAGGTGGTGTAAGAGCCGCCGTTGCCGGGCCAGTTCCCGCTGTAGCCGCTCGAGTCGGACATCACGAGCTGCACCTTCGCGCCGAGGGCCGTCACCCGGCTGTAGATGTTGAAGCAGGCCGAGCGCGCACAGCGAAACAGCCGCGGCTTGACCGGGTCGACGAACGACGCCGCGGGCTGGGTGCTGGAAATGCTGTGCAGAAAGCCGCTGGCTCGAAAGGTCGCGGGCCCCGGTGTCACCGAGAGGTCGACGACAACCGTCTCGGCGAAGCCCGCGGCCGGAAGGCAACACAGCACGGTGAGGCAACCCGCGGCGCAACGCACGCGTGCCAGCCTAGTCCCTCGGCCCTCGAGTGTCCCACCTCGGAGGACTTGCGCTCACACGGGGGCTTGACGTCGGGCAAATCCACGGTGGCCGCCGCGCCCGGCAACTCAGCCCAAGGCATGCTGTCCCGGGCTGGATGATCCACAATGGGCGTCCCATGAAGACTCTCTGGCGCCTCTCCTGGGTTGGGCTCGTAGCCGGCTTGGCGAGCTGTCCAGCGCCGCCTCCCACGAATACGACGCCCCCCGTCACCCCCGAGACGCACCGTTGGTTCCCCATCACCGCCGGCGCGACCCACGAGCTGGGGAAGGCGACCACCGACGGAGACCTCTCTTGCGACGGGTGCCACCGGCCGGCCGCCGAGAGCTTCAAGGCGGTGCGTTGCGACCACTGCCACCGGCACCCCGAGTCCATCGCCGCGCGCCTTCACCTGGGCCTCGCCGTCCTCTTCGCCGTCGACACCAGCAGCGTCACGGACCCGGACCTGAAGGCCGAGCTTCGCGGCGCGAGCTGCTACGGCTGCCACCCCACCGGCGAACCCCACCCGTTCAGCCACACGCAGATTTCCGGCGACTGCGCCGAGTGCCACGCCGCCGGCAACCCGTTCGCCGCCCTGCCCAAGCCGGGCTTCACCCACCAGGACGTGGGCGCCACCGACTGTGGGGCGTGCCACGTCGTCACCTCGTGGTCCGACATCGGCTCGGCGCCGGGCAACACCTTCGACCCCACCCGCGACGTGACGGTGAACGGGCTGCAGCCGACCTGGGTGGGCACGTCCATCATCTCGGTCACTCAGGACAGCCAGGTCCTCCACATGTCCATGAACCACGCCGCGACCTCGGTGGACGCGGGCGTGCTGGCGGTGTGCGCCAACTGCCACCCACAGGCCGACCAGGGCCAGTACTACCCCGGCGTGATGCACTGGTCCCTCACCCTGCTGGGCGTTCCACAGCCGGCGACCTGCGAGGACTGCCACGGCGGCTCGGCGCCCGCGGGCTTCGTGGGCGCCATGGACTCGCGCCGCTCGCCGTCCACCGGCGAGATGAAGCACGACGCCGTCGCGTGGGCCGGCGGCACCCCCACCTCGACCCGCGTCGTCACCGCGGGCTGCGCCATCTGCCACCAGGCGCCCAACGACGTCATCGACGCCAAGTGGAAGTTCGCCTTCGGAAAGGAAGACGCGGGCGCGTCCTTCCACGGTCCGCTGACCGCCGCCAGCCTCCCCCAGCCCACGGTCTGCCTGGACTGCCACGCCAACACCCGCCCGGTGGCGCCGGTGGTGTCGGGCAACTTCACCTTCGACCACTCCAGCGCGCTAGGAGAGTGCAAGGACTGCCACTCGTCCACCACCCAGTGGTCGGGCGGCACCTTCCACGCGACGGGTTCGTCCACGCCCGCCGCCTGCCTGCCCTGTCACGAAGCAGACCGGCCCACCAGCACCGGCGGCTGGACGGCGAGCTACACCACCAGCCCGTTCGACTACGTCACCAACGCCCAGGGCGAGAAGCACGGCGCCGGCGCGGACTGCGTGGGGTGCCACCCGGGCCCGGGCACCGGCGCCTGGGGCACCAACCAGAACTGGGTGGGCGGCTCGTTCGCGCACTCCGCCACCAGCGTCGCCGCCACCACCTGCATCGCCTGCCACTCCACCCAGCGGCCCGACCTCTTGGTGCCGCCGGCGGACGCGGGGTTCGACCACGCGACGAACGGCTCCGGCGACTGCCTCGGCTGCCACCAGGCCACCGTCACGCGCGGCAGCTACGTCAGCCTGCTGCCCATTCCGGGAGGGGACTGGCGCGGGGGTCAGTCGTACCCGGGCTCGGCGCTCATTGGCACGCCGAACCAGTCCCTGCACGTGCAGTCCACCGCGCTCACCCGCACCGGCACACTGGTGACGGCGATGACGACTACCAACGTCACCCTGACCAACGCCTTCCTCCACACGTCCACCGCCATTCCGGCGCAGCTCTTCCCCGGCTCGGCGTCGGCGCCCGACCAGACCACCTGCTGGCACTGCCACACCGCCACCGGCACCACGGTCACCGCCTACTCGAACGGCGTCTTCCACCAGTCGCTGACCAACTTCCGCACCGCTCCGGCCGCCACCGTCACCCCGCTGGCGCAGCCCACCGTCTGCAACGACTGCCACAAGTCCATGCGGCCGCAGAACATCGTCTCGAAGACGGACGCCGGCACGTGGGTTCAGCCCGTGGACCACGGGGCGGCCTTCACCGGAGGCTCGGTGGCGAACGTCGCGGCGCTGGACTGCGGCGACTGTCACGGCACGCCAGGCCTGGGCTCGACCCAATGGAGCGACGGGAAGTACCACTCCAACCTGCCCAGCGGCGCCTCGCCGGCCGAGTGCGTGAGCTGCCACTACCCGCTCATCACCACTGCCAAGGCCGACGTCACCTTCCCCGACGCCGGCCAGCCGTCCACCTACACCATGAAGCACCGGTCGGCGCTCCTCACCTCGCAGGCCTGCGCCACCTGCCACGCCAGCGCGCTGGGTAAGAGCACCACCGCGCCGTTGGCCACCACGCAGTGGAAGCCGGGCGCCTACCACGCGCCCGTCGGCGCGACGCAGCCGGCCACCTGCCTGGACTGCCACGCGGCGTCGGCCCCCACCGGCGCGACGCAAAGCACCGTCACCTACGCGCTGGCCCAGGGTTCGACGTCCAGCAACGGCGCCCAGTGGATGAACCACGCCGACACCTCCGTCACCGGAAAGGACTGCGCCACCTGCCACGGGCCGGACGCCAAGGCCAGCGGCAGCGCGTGGAACAAGTCCACCGCCTACCACGCCAAGGTGTCCAACCCGTCCGGCTGCGCCAAGTGCCACGGCCTCACCAACGGCAAGGGGACCGTGGTGGGCACCAACAACAACATGCCGGTCGGCCTCAACGACACCTCCACCGTCACGACTTCCAGCGCCGCCGCGGCGAACACCCGCGACCAGATTGCCCACACCGACAGCAACGTCACCCGGTTCGACTGCAACTTCTGCCACACGCAGGTCGGCCCCTCGACGGCCAGCGGCGTGCAGGGCAAGGAGTGGGCGCAGGCGTCTTTCCACCGCAAGTTCACCTCCGCCAACCCGCTGGTGCTGAACGGCAGCACCGGCCGGTGCAGCAACTGCCACATGAACGTGAAGCCCGGCGCCAGCTACACCCAGCAGGACCACGCGGCCTTCACCGCCAGCTCGGCCCAGGACTGCAGCTCGTGCCACTCGTGGCCTGGGTCCAGC
>JAHFDQ010000566.1 GCA_023248915.1 Archangiaceae bacterium
GCTCGGCGTCTTGGGCTCGACGCTCTTCCGAGGGGCGGCGCGGGGCTCTTTCGCGGACACGCTCTCGACCTACCGGTCCGAACCCGACGGCGCGCACGGGCTGTACCTGCTCGCCGAGGAGAGTGGGCTGTCGGTCGGTCGGGTGCAGCAGAGCCTCGAGGTGCTGGCCGCAGGGCAGAACCTGGCGCTGCTCGGGGTCGAGTTCGGGGAAGGGTCGCCGGGGGCCGGCGCGCTGGCCCGGCGGTTCGGCCTGGCCGACGCGGGCGTGGCTCTCGACGACGACGAGGAAGAAGCGGTTGACGAGGCCGGGCGCGAGCTGCACCGGGGGCTGAATCGCCTGAAGAGCTCGCGGGTCTCGAAGGACGAGCGCGAGAAGCTGCTCGAGCACGTCAGGGGCGGCGCGACGGTGGTCTACGCGGCCTGGGGCTCGGGGGCCGACCCGTTCCTCGACGCGCTGGGCGTCAAGCGGACTCCGGCCGACGCCGCGCTCGAGCTTCGCACCCTGGTGCCCTCGCAGCCGACCCCGTTTACCGTGGGCGTTGAGCGCGTCGAGGCACGAGTGCAGGCCTGGCTCGAATTGCCCCTCGACGCGGTGCCGCTCCTGGTGGACGACCGCTTCGACGAGGTCGCCGCGGCCCTGGTGCCCTACGGCCAGGGGCAGGCCGTCGTGCTCGGCGCCCCCGAGCTGGCCATGAATCGCGCCTTCGGAAAGGCCGACAACGCCCAGTTCTGGCTGGCGGCGCTCGGGGCCGCGTCCGCGACCGGGCCGTTGGCCTTCGACGAGTTCCACCACGGGTTCACCTCGGACCGGTCGATCGCCGAGTTCGCAAAGAAGTACGGCCTGCACTTCGCGGCCGCGCAGCTCTTGCTGGGCCTGGCGCTCTGGGCGGCGGCGCTGCGCCGGTTTGGCCGCCCCTTGCCGCCTCCCGAAGACGTGCGCCTGGGCAGCACCGACGCTCTGTACGCCACCAGCCGCCTGTACCGCGAAGGTAAGCACTTCGCCTTCGCCGCGGGGTTGATCGCGAACGGCGCGGCGGTGGACCTGGCCCCTGCGGCCGGCCTGCCATCGAAGGCCTCGCCCAAGGAGATCGCCGCCGGGCTTCGCGCGCGCGGGCGTGACGGAGCCGCGAACGCCCTGCTCGAGGCCGCCCGCGAAGCGCCCGGCGCCAAGAGCGACGCCGACGTCCTCAGGGTGGCTCGCGCCTCGGCACAGGCCCGCGCGGCCGTGACGGTGCGGTGGCCCACGGCAAGGCCGAACCCGAATTCCCAACCCGAACGGAACGCAGCGGAGGCTGGGGCTCGCCCTCGACTCCGCCCGGGCCGAACGGAACCTCCCCATTCCCCCCAAAGGAAGGCCTCATGAGCGACCTCACTCCGCCGGGCGCCCCGCCCCGCCCCGGCCCGACGTTTCACGACATGCCGACCCCTCACGCCGGCACCGTGGCGCTGGGTTCGTCCGTCGGCGCGGTTTCGGCCGCCGCCTCGCTGCGCGAGGGCACCATGGGCGAGGTGCGCAAGGCGGTGGTGGGCCAGGACGAACCGCTCGAGCTGATGCTCTGCGCGCTGGTGGCGGGCGGCCACGTCTTGCTCGAGGGCGTGCCCGGCGTCGCCAAGACGCTGATGGCCAAGGCGCTGGCGAAGAGCCTCTCGGCCGAGTTCAAGCGCATTCAATTCACTCCCGACCTGATGCCCGCCGACATCCTGGGCACCAGCGTCTTCGACCTGAAGACCCAGGCGTTCATGATGGTGCGCGGCCCCATCTTCACCGACCTGCTCTTGACCGACGAGATCAACCGCGCTCCGGCGAAGACACAGTCGGCGCTGCTCGAGGCGATGCAGGAACGCGCGGTGTCGCTCGAGGGCCGCCACCTGGCCCTGTCGCCCATCTTCACCGTGTTCGCCACGCAGAACCCGGTCGAGTCCGAGGGCACCTACCCGCTGCCCGAGGCCCAGCTCGACCGCTTCCTGTTCAAGGTCGAGGTCGGGTACCCGTCGGACCAGGAAGAGGACGCCATCCTCGCCGCGGTCCACCAGGGGTTCGACTCGGGCGACCTGGCGCGCGCGGGGGTGGGCCCGGCGGTGTCGAAGGAGCAATTGCTCCACGCGCGGGGCGCCCTGCGCGAGGTCACCGTCGAGGCGCCGGTGCTGTCCTACGTGCGGCGGCTGGTGGCCGCCACCCGGGTGTCGCCGCGCATTCGCCTGGGGGCGGGTCCGCGGGCGGCCGTGCACCTGCTGCTCGCGACCAAGGCGCTGGCCGCCCTGCGCGGCCGGTCGTTCGTGACGCCGGACGACATTCGCTACCTGGCGGGGCCGGTGTTGAAGCACCGGCTGCTGCTCTCGCCCGACGCCGAGCTCGACGGAGCCACTCCCGGCGACGTGCTGCGCGAGGTGGTGGCCGCGGTCGAGGTCCCCCGGTGATTCCGTCGGGGCGCCTCTGGGCTTTCCTGTGCCTCTTGGCGATTCCGGCGGTCGTCGCCGGCTTCATCGGCGCGCTCTGGCCGGTGCTGCTCACCGTCGACGCGCTGTTGCTCGCGCTCGGGGCGCTGGACTTCGTCCTGGCCCGCGAGGCGAAGCTGAAGGTGTCGCGCGAGCTGCCCGGAAAGCTGTCGGTGGGAGTTGCGAATCGGGTGCTGTTGCACCTGGTGAACCGCGGGGCGCGCACGGTTTCGCTGGCGGTCAAGGACGACCTCCCCGTCGAGCTCGAGGCCGACGCCGAGCCGATACTGCTAACCTTGGCAGGTTCAAGCCGGGCGACCGTCACCTATCGGGCGACGCCTACCAAGCGCGGCAAGTTCGAGTTCGGCGACGTCAACCTACGGGTGCGCGGCCCGCTGGGCCTGGTGTGGCACCAACGCGTCTTCAAGGCCGCCGAGTCGGTGGCCGTCTACCCGGACCTGCGCGGGGCATCGCGGCTGCTCTTGTCCGACGCGGCGCTCGACCTCGTCAACCTGGGCCTGCGCAAGCTGCGGCGCGACGGGCGCGGCACCGAGTTCGCGCGCCTGCGCGACTACGCGCAGGGAGATTCCATTCGCGAGGTGGACTGGAAAGCTTCGGCGCGCAGGTCGAAGCCGGTCACCCGGGTGATGGAGTCCGAGAGGTCTCAGTCGATTCTCATCTGCGTCGACGCCGGCCGGTCGATGGCGGCGCGCGTCGACGGGCTGACCAAGCTGGATCACGCGGTGAATGCGGCGCTCTTCCTGGCCTTCGTGGCGGTGCGCAACGGCGACCGGGTCGGGCTGGTGGTGTTCGCCGACGGGGTGAAGGCCTACCTGGCGCCGGGGTCGGGGCGGGCCCAGTACCGGAAGATCGTCGACACGCTCTACTCGGCCAAGCCGCACCTCACCTACGTCGACTACCTGGCGCTCTTCAAAGAGCTGAACGTGCGGCTGATGCGCCGGAGCCTCTTGTGCGTGTTCACCGACTTCCTCGACGAAGACCAGGCCGAGACGATGGTTTTCCCGCTGCGCCGCCTGGCCCGCCGCCACGTGCCCCTGTGCCTGTCGGTGAAGGACACCGCCCTGACGGCGCTGTTGCGCACGCCGCCGCCCGGCCCCGAAGAGGCCTTCCAGCACGCGGTGGCCAGCGAGCTGCTCTCGGACCGCGAGCAGATGAAGGCGAAGATCGGCCAGGGGGGCGTGCAGATGATCGACGTTCACCCCGAAGAGCTCTCGCTGGCCGCGGTGAACCGGTACCTCGAGATCAAGGCGCGCGGGACCCTGTAGGGGGGCGGCGACGTTTGTCCGTGCTCGCCGGCCGGCACTTCCGGTAGCGTCGGGCGCATGCAGGTCTATTGCCCCAACTGCGGCCAGGCCAACGACACCGCTCCCGGCGTACGCGTCACGTGCGCTTCCTGCACCGCGGTGTTCGACGCGCCA